>NZ_JAYRVJ010000126.1:0-6225 GCF_041918635.1 Promineifilum sp. (SeqCode) | reverse complement strand
GTCTATGCCGACCTGGTGGCGGCCGGCATCGAGGTGCTCTATGACGACCGCGACGGCCTGGGGGCGGGCGTCAAATTCAAGGACGCCGACCTGATGGGCATCCCCTGGCGCGTCACCATCTCGTCGCGCAGCCTGGAGCAGGGCGGCGCGGAGGTGAAGCGCCGCGACGAGAGCGAGCGGCGGATTGTGCCGGTGGATGAACTGGTTGGGCTGCTCAGAGGATAAGTGATAGGAAACCGGGTCGTTAATGACCCGGTTTCCTGCTCATTGCTGTAGCTAATAGGAAGTGTACACATGCGCATGAAAGTGGTTCTCGAACCCAGTGATGAAGGTGGTTACACCATCTACGCGCCGGCGTTGCCGGGTTGTATCAGTGAGGGCGAGACCATAGATGAGGCTCTAGCCAACATTCGCGAAGCCATCGAACTCTACTTAGAGCCTGTGGAAGTGGACGAGTTTCTAGACTTACTGTAAGAGCCTCAGCCGCAATGTCCCGCTCTATAGCTTTGTGAACCCGCGCCCAAAACCGGCGCGCTGTGGCGAACATCTGCAGCGACCAGCGGCCCGCGAATAGCGGGCTGCTTTTTATTTCCGCGCGTTTCGTAGGTGTGTCAAATAGCCGCATCCCAAGCGGGAACCATTCCCGGCCGCCACGGGCGATCTTCCCGCGCCGATAGAGGCCGCGGCCTCATGACAGCCTGCCCTCCCCAACCCTATACTGCCTATACATCGCGCCACGCATCACGCCAAAGATCATTTCACGCTAGGCAGGAATAGCAGATGAGTTCGTCAAATCTCCAGTTTGCCGGTTGGACGGCGATCATCGGCGGCATTGTCGGAGTCGTCGGTTTTATCTCGTTGGTCCTGTTGTTTGTCGTTGGCGAGCCGTTTGGGTCGCTGAACGATTTTCTCAGCATTCCGACCGCGTTCCTGATGTTGCCGCTCGTGGTGGCGCTGTACCGCCTCCACGCGCCCCATTACCCGGTCGCCAGCCTGCTGGCGCTGGTCGTCGGCGTCGCCGGCTTTCTCACGACCGCCACCGGCTCAACGCTGCTGCTGCTGAACCGCATTGATTTCCAGCAGTCGCTCTTGCCGGGCATCGGCGGCTTTGGGTTGATCGGTCTGTGGGTGCTTATCAACTCGGTACTGGGGCTGGCCGGCGGCACACTGCCCCGGGGAATCGCCTGGGCGGGCCTGCTCCTGTCGTTGACGCCGGTCGTCGCTCTGGTTTTTATGCTCCGGCCGGAGAGCGTCGCCAGCGCGTTGAGCGGCATGGCTGGGCAAGCGACGGCCGGGTTTCAGATGAACCCCTTCGTCGCCGCGTTATTCGCGTTGGGCGCGCTGAGTTACGCCGTGATGCCCATCTGGTTCATCATGGTGGGGCGATTGTTCGCGCTTGGCAAGTTGGGTTTTGTCGTCGGAGCAGTAGCCGCTTCGTAACGGAGGTATGTGATGAAAGTTTCACGCATGATCTACTGGATCGTCGCCTGGCTCTTCGTGGCCGGGGTCGCCGCGCAGGTGTTCTTCGCGGGGATGGCCGTCGTCGCCCACCGGTGGAGTTGGGAGAACCACGCCAGCTTGGGGCACATACTGGCCGCGCCGCTGCTGGTGATGTTGGTGACCATGTACTTGGGCAAACTGCCCGGACAGATGAAGCGGCTGACGTGGCTGCTGTTTGCCGTCTACCTATTGCAGGCCGACGTGCTCATCTTCCTGCGCGCCTCCGCGCCGGTGCTGTCGGCGCTCCATCCGGTGCTGGCGCTGGTCGATTTCGCCCTCGGGCTGACGCTGGTGCGAGCGGCGACGGCGCTGGTTCGCGCGGGCGAAACGGCGCAGTCATTCCCTTTACAGCCTGAAAGCAATCCCGGAGACTGAATGCAGCGCGCCGTTCGCTACACTGTAGCCACATTGAAGTTGCACCGTAGCCAGACAACACTATTTAGCGGAGAGACGTGATGAGAAAAGTATTCAAGTGGCTTGGGATTGTGCTGGCGGCCTTGATTGTGATCGTGGCGTTGACCGCTCTGGCCGGCTACGTTATCAGCGAACGGCGCATCAACAAGACCTACACCATTGCCGACGAGGCGTTGACCTTGCCGACGGACGCAGCAAGCCTGGCGGAAGGGCAGCGATTGGCGACCATGCGCGGCTGTAGCGACTGCCATGCGCCCGATTTTGGCGGCAAGGTGTTCATTAATGATCCCATGCTCGGCTCCATCTCGACGGCCAACCTGACCGGCGGCGAAGGCAGCGCCACGGCCAACTACACCGTCGCGGATTGGGAACGGGCCATCCGCCACGGCATCCGCCCTGATGGTCGCGGCCTGCTGGTCATGCCTAGCTATGAGTATGCCGGCCTGAGCGACGAGCAAGTGGCGCAGATGATCGCCTACTTGCAGACGGTGGAACCGGTCGATCGCGTGGCGGTCGAACCGCGCCTCCAACCACTGGCGCGGGCGCTGTTCCTGCTGGGCCAACTGCCCCTGCTACCGGCCGAAGCCGTCGACCATAGCGCCGCCCACGTCGCCAGCGTGCCGGCGGAAGCGAGCGTTCGCTATGGCGCGTACCTGTCCACGACCTGCACCGGCTGCCACCATCCGGACCTGGCCGGCGGCCCCACGCCGGGCAGCGCGCCCGGCGACCCACTCGCGGCCAACCTGACGCCGGCCGGTAACCTGGTCAACTGGACGCTGGACGACTTCAGGAACACGCTGCGCAACGGCGTCACGCCGGAAGGGAAGGTGCTGGACCCGGCAATCATGCCCTGGCCCATCGCCGCGCAGATGACGGATGTGGAGCTGGAGGCGCTGTGGCTCTATTTGCAGAGCCTGCCGCCGAGCCAGCCGGCAGGGTGATGTAGCGCGGGTTGGCAACCCGCCTCTGCCGCTAACACTTAACAGTAGGGGCGGGCTTCAAACCCGCCCCTACAACGACAGCCGATAGAGGAGATGGCCCCATGTATCAGTGGCTGGTCTACATTCACGTTCTGGCGACGTTCGCCTTCCTGCTGACTCATGGCGTGAGCAGTGTGGTCGCCCTGCGCTTGCGCCACCAGCGCGATCCGGTTCTGGCGCGGGCCTGGCTGGAACTCAATGCCAGTGGCGGCATCATGGGCGTGCTCTATGGCTCGTTGCTCGCCCTCCTGGTCAGCGGGATCATCAGCGGCTTCATGGGCGACTGGTGGGGCCGCGGGTGGATCTGGCTTTCACTGGTGTTGCTCATCGGTATTATCGTCGCCATGTTTCTTCTCGGCTCCAGGCATTACAGCCAGGTGCGAAAAGCGTTGGGAATGGCCTGGTTCGACGGACGGAAGGCACAGCCGCCCGGTGAGGCGGCCCCGGCCGAGGAGATCGAGGCGCTATTGGCCCAGGCGCCGGCTATGCCCCTGGCGATAATCGGCTTCGGCGGGATCGCTGTCATCCTGTGGCTGATGATGTTCAAGCCCTTTTGACACAAAGGAACAACAGGACGATCTTTGACTGGAAACCCATGTTATAATGTCCCGGCATCATGCGCGAAACTGAACAGCCCACACTCTCCTTATCTGACTATGCTTTAGCGCAGGCGGCGGGCGCGCCCGACCGGCTTATCCGGGCGGCGCGGCTGTGGGCGCTCGTTGTGGTGGTGCTCGTAGTGCTGAATCTGGCGCTGGTCGTCTGGTATGTGGTTCGCACGGGCTATACCTCGACCTTCTTCACGCACCAGATGCTCATCCCCTTCCTGGCGATCATCTATACCCGCCTGGGCAGCGTGATTATCGCCCGCCGCCCCCGCAATCCCATTGGCTGGATCTTTCTGGGCGTTGGTACGCTGAACGTCCTGACCGGCCTGGCCGCGGGGGTGGGCACGTATGGCATCGTCTTTCCGCCCTCGGTACGCCTCGCGCTGAATGATCCGGCGCAATGGCTGGGTACCTGGGTCTGGCTGCCGGCGCAAGTCTTGCCCATCACCTTTGTCTTCCTGCTCTTTCCCGATGGCCGTTGGCCGTCGCCGCGCTGGCGGCCGATTGGCTGGGCGGCTGGTCTGGGGCTATTGTTGCTGACGCTGGGCCTGGCCGCGCATCCCGGCCCGGTGCCCGATTGGGGAACCCGCTCGAACCCTTACGGCATCGCGGGAACGGAGCGCGTCCTGAACGTTGCGCTCGACATCGGTAGCGCCCTGCTGGTCGTTGGCGCTCTCGGTTGTATCCTATCCATCGTCGCGCGCTTCCGTCGGTCGCGGGGCATCGAGCGCGCCCAGATGAAATGGCTAATGTGGGCCGCCCTCGTCGTTCTGGCCCTTAGTACGTTCACCGTGCCGCTCTGGCTCTCAGGGAACCTGGCTCAGGGCCTGGCGCTGGAGTTGAGCATCATCCTGACGAGCTTGATGACCCTGGGCATCGCCATGACCGCGACTGTCGCCATCATGCGCTACCGGCTGTACGACATTGATGTCCTCATCAATCGCACGCTGGTCTACGCCCTCATGACCGGCGCGATCCTGCTGATCTATGGCCTGATAGTGGGCGCGGCCGGTGTCCTGTTCCAGTCACAGGGTAGCTGGTTGTTAGGGCTGGTGGCGACCGGATTGGTGGCCGTTCTCTTTCAGCCCATTCGCCAACGTTTGCAGCGCGGTGTCAATCGCTTGCTCTACGGCCAGCGGGATGAGCCGTTCGAGGTGTTAGCCCACCTGGGGCAGCGCCTCGAACAGACGATGACGCCGGACACGGTCTATCCCACTATCGTGGAAACGATCGCCCATGCGTTGCGACTACCCTACGTCGCCCTTCAGGTGCGCGAAGATGGTAGGGGCGGGTTTCAAACCCGCCCCCACGACACGACCGACGTTCCCGGTAGGGGCGGGTTTGAAACCCGCCCCTACAACACGGTCGAGTCGTATGGCCGGCCGGTGGATGAACCTGTTGCCTTCCCACTCGTCCATCAGGGCGAGATGGTCGGCCGGCTACTGGTCGGCCGGCGCGGGTCGGAAGAGGCTTTCTCGGTCAAGGATGAGCGCCTGCTGGAAAACATCGTCCGCCAGGCCGGCGCGGCCGTCTACAACGCCCAACTGACGCTCGACTTGCAGCGTTCCCGGCAGCAAATCGTCTCTGGCCGGGAAGAGGAGCGCCGCCGCCTGCGCCGCGATCTACACGACGGGCTGGGGCCGTCGCTGGCCTCGCTGCTGCTGGAGGCCAGGGTGCTGCGGCGCATGATCCGCGACGACCCGGCCGAGGCGGAAAGGCTGGCGGACGAGATGCAGGGCGACATCCGGGCGACGATTGACGACATCCGCCGCGTGGTGCACGAGTTGCGCCCGCCGGCGCTGGACGACCTGGGCCTCGTGCCGGCGCTGAACGTGCTGGCGGCCAAGATCGGGCGCAACGAGAATGCAACGCCAGAGGCGACCGGGCTTCAGGTGCACGTGGACGCCCCGGACGACCTGCCGCCGCTGCCCGCGGCCGTGGAGGTCGCGGCCTACCGCATCATCCAGGAGGCGCTGACCAACGTCGTCCACCACGCCGATGCCCGCTGCGCGACCGTGCGCTTGCGCCTCGACCACGCTCTGCATATCGAGGTGGCCGACGACGGCGCGGGGTTCAAGGAGGGGCGCGCCGGCGGGTTGGGCCTGCGCTCCATGCGCGAGCGCGCCGCCGAATTGGGCGGGTCGTTCAGCGTGACGGGCCGGCCGGCCGGCGGAACGGTCGTGCGCGCCGCCTTGCCCGTTGGAGAAGCCTGAACCCATGCCGCCCATCACCGTCCTCATCGCCGACGATCACCCGCTGTTCCGCAAGGGGATGCGAACGCTGCTCAACTCCATGCCGGAGACGGCCGTTGTGGGCGAGGCCACCACCGGCGCGCAGGCCGTGGAAACGGCCCTGGCGCTGGAGCCGGACGTGGTGCTGATGGATTTGCAGATGCCGGAGGGGGGCGGGCTGGCGGCCATTCAGCAGTTGGCGCGGCAGCGGCCGGACGTGCGCGTTCTGGTGGTGACGCTGTTCGAGGACGACGAGTCCGTCTTCACCGCGCTCAAGGCCGGGGCGCGCGGCTACGTGCTCAAGGACGCCGAAGAGGACGAGATTGTGCGGGCCATCCGGGCCGTAGCCGTCGGGGAGGCCATCTTTAGCCCCACCATCGCCGCCCGCCTGATGGATTACTTTACCGCCGCGCAAGCCTCGCCCCACGCCGATATATTCCCCGACCTGACCGAGCGCGAGCGCGAAATCCTGACACTCATCGCCCGCGGCCG
>NZ_JAYRVJ010000125.1:0-2903 GCF_041918635.1 Promineifilum sp. (SeqCode) | reverse complement strand
TCGGCTGCGGGCACGCATCCCTCTTCCGGCGTCGCCCCGGCCTCGACCGCCGCGCCGGTCTGGCTGCACAGATCGTGCCAAACGAAGCCACTGATCCCCGGCTCCTGGCCGGCCGCGCCGGCGCCGGTCGTAGTCTCATCGCCCAGGGTGTTATCCACGTCCAGGGTGAAGGTGTCGCTGACGCCGTTGACGGTCACGGTATACGTCCCCGCCGGCAGGTCAACCACGTCCAGGGCGATCGTCTGTTCGAACGGCACGAGCGTCTGAGCGCAGGCTGCGTCGGGTTGGCGCAGGGTGGTGATGGCGACGCGGAATTGGTCATCCGTTCGCTGCGAGATGACCTCGTCAATGTCGGTGCAGGTGTCCGGCAAGTCGCCCGTAGCCAGAACACTGATCTGGACCGGGAAAGACTCTTGCACCAGTATGTCAATCGAATTGACGATGGCCTGGCCGCGGCTCGGCTCGTTGGAGTCGGGCGCGGCGGTCGGTTCCGTGGCCGGGGCGGTCGTCGGCGTGGCGGCCGCTTCCGGCTGGCCCCCGGTACACGCGGCCAGGACGGCCAGCGCGAGGGCCAAGGCGATCAGCAGTCCCCACTTGAGTGGGAGCGCCGATCCGGCAGACAGTCTATCTTTCATTGATTTCTCTCCTCCATAAAGAGTGGCGCGCCCGGCAATCGATCGCGTGGATCGGCCGGCGAGCGCGCCGGATGGCCTGCTGACGTTCGTGAAAGGGCGACGGCGCGGGCGTCAGTGTCCGCGACCGCCGCCCTATGATCACACGCGCAGGGAAGATGCCCGGTCATCATGGCCGGAAACATGGGGTGGATAGCGTGAAAGACGGCATACGCCGGCGCCAGAAGCGGGACGGACAGCCCATCGCGCCAGCGCATGAATGCCGCTAAGCCGGCGGCATTGTGAGGGTGGGTGCGACGACGCTGGAAAAAGCGGCTTTGATCCGAAGGGTGGCGACGATAAGCCCCAAACGACGGCGCACTAGTGGAGGTTTGCTCCATAATGTATGAGCGCCGATTGTAACACACAGCCGCGCGCTGTCACCCTCCTATACACCGGACAGGTCTTCCGAGACCTGTCCGGTGTTGAGTGAAGCCCCGGCCACGTCTCGCGCGCCGTGGCGGAGTCTGCTATCCTGTCGGGCGTGTTCGTCTTTCTATCCAAACTTCTGCCCTTGTTCGTATTCCCCTTGGGACTGGCTTGTCTGTTGCTACTGCTGGCGCTGCTCTGGACGCGGGCGCGCCGGGTTGCCATGATCCTGGCCCTCGTGCTGTTGTGGCTGGGCAGCAGCCGCTACGTGGCCTACCCCCTCATTCGTAGCCTGGAGACGCGCTACGCCGCGCTGGCCGGCGCGCCCCCAGCCGACGCCATCGTCGTCTTGGGCGGCGGGACGCGATCGAGTGACCCGCCCCGGCCCATGACCGAAGTCAACGAGGCGGGCGACCGGCTGCTCTATGGGGCCAAGCTCTATCGCGATGGCGCGGCCGAGGTCGTGCTGGTTACCGGCGGCAGCATCGAATGGCTGACGCCGGACGCGGTAGCGCCGGAGGGCAACGACATGTCGGCCCTCATGCAGCTGCTCGGCGTGCCGCCCGAGGCGCTGTGGGTGGAGGCGCGGTCGCGCAATACCTACGAAAATGCGCTCTATAGCCGGCAACTGCTGGCCGAGGCGGGGCTGGAGGAAATCTTGTTGGTCACGTCGGCCATGCACATGCCGCGCTCCGTGCCGCTGTTCGAGCAGCAAGGGTTGCGCGTCATCCCCGCGCCGACCGACTACCTGGTGTCCGACGCGGAGTGGCAGCACCTTTGGCGTGGCGGCGTCGCCTCAACGGTCATTAACCTTCTGCCCAACGTGGAATACCTGACGTACACGACGCGCGCCCTGAAGGAGTATATGGGGTTAGCCGTCTACGGAGCGCGGGGGTGGCTCTAGGCGGGGGAATGGCTACGGATTTTGACGGAGAAGACGGATGCTCGTGGCCCTATAAAGGCTAAACCCGTTTTTCATTCGTTTCATCCGTAGCCATTTCTCCTCTTTATGCCATCGCTTCATCCAGGAAGGCGCCCAGGTCTTGCTTGAGTTGGGCCAGCGACGGGTCGTGGATGTACATCATGTGCCCCGCCTCGTACTGGCGCATGCGCACGTTGTCGCGCCGGCTCTCGTCCAGTTCCAGGTGGTTGAAGGTGTAGCGCGTCGCCAGATAGGGCGTCGCCAGGTCGTAGACGCCGTTGGCGACGAAGACCCTAAGGTGCGGGTTCATGCTCATCGCCTTGCGCAGCGTCTCGCCCACGTTGACGTAGGCGTTCTGGTGCTGGTCGAACGACCAGGGCTGGACGCGCTCGCTGAGAATCTCGTAGGGTAGGTCGCTCTCAAAACGCAGTTCCCGCCGCACATAGTCATTCAGCAGGCCGGTGTATGGCCCCTGGATGATGGCGTAGCTGGGGTCGTACTCGTGATACTCGCCGGCCGCGTCCCGGTCGATGCCGGTGAAACGGCTGTCCAGGCGGCCCACTGTCCGCCGCTGCTCGCGCAGCAGTTCCTTGACGAAGCGGTGGATGTTGATGCGCAGGTTTGTCCCTTCCACGTAGGTGGGTGATAGTCCGGTGAGGCGGGCCAGCCGGGCGGCGATATCGGCCCGCGCCTCGGCCGGCAGGGCGTCACCTTGTAGCAATGCCTGCGCATAGTCACTCATCGCGAACGCCTCTGCCTCAGCCAGCGCGCCGACCAGGTCGGCCTGCAACTCCTCTGGCAGCCGGCGGTGATACCATGCCGTCGCTGTGTAGGTCGGCAGGAACAAGATATAGGGCAAATCATTCCCCGGCGCGAAGTCGAGCGTCATGAAGTTGAGCACGACAGAGACAAGCATGATGCCGTTCAGATACAACCCATGC
>NZ_JAYRVJ010000124.1:0-3841 GCF_041918635.1 Promineifilum sp. (SeqCode) | reverse complement strand
GAAGATCGCGCCCGCGCCTGGCAATACTTCTTCGTCACCTTCGCCACACTCATCGCCGCGCTGCTCTCCACCCAGATCGAGGGCATTGACCAGCGCCAGCTCTACCTGACCTTCGTCGTTATCTTCGGCCTGCTGGCCGTGCTGGGGCTGATCACCATCCTCCAGTTGGTGCGGCTGCGGCAGGCGTGGCTGGAGAGCGTGCGGGCCATGAACCAGATCAAGGAGCGGCTGGTCGCCGACGACCCGGCGCTGGCGGCCTACTTCCGCTGGACGAGCGCGACCGTGCCCGCACCGCTCAAGTGGCGCAGCTTCGGCTTCTTGCAGGCGGTGTCGGTGGCGCTGCTGAGCGGGCTGGCGGTGGGGGCGGCGGTGGCGTTTGGGGCGTTGGCGGGGGGTGGGGGCGCGGTGCCATGGATGATTAGCTTGGTTGCCGGCGGGGCGGCGGCCGGGTTGTTGTTGTCGTTCGGCTATGTCCGGCCGTTGCAGCAGACATCAGCGACAAAGTAACAATGGATCAGTTCATTTATCGCACTTTATCCCTTGCCGAGCTCTCTCACCCGGACGAGATCGATCGCACCGAATACATCGACGGCATCTACCTCCAGCGTGGGGCCGAACTGGAAGAGAGCGCCCAGACCTTCGACGTGCCGCCCTGGTTCATCGGGGATGATAACGACAGCGACCACGCTCTGCGCTACCAGCGTGCCTTCTGCGAACGCCACCTGGTCGCCGGGGGGCAGGCCATCGGCGCGTTCGACGGCGAGCGGCTGGTCGGCATCGGCGTCGTCACGCCCCATGTCCGACCGGGCATCGCCCAACTGGCCTACCTGCACGTCAGCAACGGCTACCGCGGCCGGGGCGTCGGCCGGCGGCTGGCCGATGAGATGGATCGCCTCGCCCGCGCGGTGGGGGATACGGAGATGGTCGTCTCGGCCACGCCATCGCTCAACACGGTGCGCTTCTACATGAGCCTGGGCTTTGCGCCGACGGCCGAGCCGTTGCCGGAGTTGTATGAGCTGGAGCCGGAGGACATCCACCTGCACAGGCGACTTTAAGAAGAATCCACAGATTTCACAGATTCTCAGAGTTTGGAAATCTGTGAAATCTGTGGATTCTCTTTCTCCCGTTTATCGATGACAACGATCGAAAAGCGTGGATAATTACACATGCGTCGGCCGCTTCTGCCTCCGGCAAATCAAACCCAACGGCCGCATCGTCGCCATCACCATGCTCGCCAAAGTCCTCAGTTCAGCCATCGTCGGCCTGGAAGCGGAAGTCGTCTCCGTCGAAGTGGACATCGTCAGGGGGCAAATCTACTTTGCCATGGTCGGCCTGCCTGACGCCGCCGTCCGCGAGAGCCGCGACCGCGTCTACGCCGCCATCAAAAATAGCGGCTACAGCTTCCCGCTCCACCGCATCACCGTCAACCTCGCCCCGGCCGACCTGCGCAAGGAAGGCCCGGCCTACGACCTGCCCATCGCCGTCGGTATTCTGGCGGCCAGTTCCCAGGTGTGGCATGAGCAACTGGATGACTCGCTCTTCTTCGGCGAACTGTCGCTCGACGGGACGACGCGCCACACCAAGGGCGTCCTGCCCCTGGCGGCGATGGCCCGCGAGCGGGGGCTGAAGCGCGTCTTCGTGCCCGCCGTTGACGCGACCGAGGCGGCGCTGATGCCCGACATCGAGGTCATCCCCGTCCGCAACCTGGCCGAACTGGTCGGCCACCTGACCGGGCTGGCGGCTATCGAGCCGGTGACGGTCGATTTGGACGCCGCCTTCGACGCCGAGGTGGCCTACACCACCGACTTTGCCGACATCAGCGGCCAGGAGCACGTGAAGCGGGCAATGGAGGTGGCGGCGGCCGGCGCTCACAATGCGTTGATGACTGGCCCGCCCGGCAGTGGCAAGACACTCATCGCCCGAGCGCTGCCCAGCATCTTGCCGCGCATGGGCATCGACGAGGCGTTGGAGGTGACGAAAATCTACAGCGTGGCCGGGATGCTGCCGGCCGAGACGCCACTGATCCGCACGCGGCCCTTCCGCTCGCCCCATCACACCATCAGCTACGCCGGGCTGGTCGGCGGCGGGCAGTGGCCGCGGCCGGGCGAAATCTCGCTGGCCCACCGCGGCGTGCTCTTTCTGGACGAGTTGCCCGAGTTCGGCGAGCGGCTGATCGAGGTGCTGCGCCAGCCGTTGGAAGGTATGCCGCGCGAGGTATCTATCTCTCGCGCCACGGGCAGCGTCACCTACCCGGCCAGCTTCATGCTCATCGCCGCGCAGAACCCGTGCCCCTGCGGCTACTACGGCGACCCGACCCACGCCTGCACCTGTTCCAGCAGCATGATCACCCGCTATCAAAAGCGCGTGTCCGGGCCGCTGATGGATCGCATCGACCTGCACATCGACGTGCCGCGCGTGGAATACGAAAAACTGTCGTCGTCGCACCGGGGCGAACCGTCGGCCGCCGTCCGCGCCCGTGTGGAGGCGGCGCGCCAGATGCAGGCGCGGCGCTTCGCCGGCACGACGCTCTACAGCAACGCCGACATGGGGCCGGGCGAGGTGCGCACGTTCTGCGTGCTGGACGAGGTCGGTCGCCGGCTGATGAAGAGCGCCATGGCCCAGATGGGGCTGAGCGCGCGCGGCTTCCACCGCGTCCTGAAGATCAGCCGCACCATCGCCGACCTGGCCGGCTGTCCGGAGATCGGCGCGGCGCATTTGGCGGAGGCGTTGCAGTATCGGCCGCGTAGCCAGTAAGCAGTTAACAGTAAACAGTATTCAGTGGGTCAGTAGATCAGTAAACAGGGGCGGAATGCGGTTGGGCAAAGCGCATACAGGTGAGTTAGAATGTCATCAATCGTGTGGACGGAGTATCTCAAGTATCGTGCCTCCTTGCGCGGGTTTGATCTGGCGCAGCTTGAGCAGATACTTCTCCATTCAAGTGAGAAATACTTCGACACGGAAACAAGACGATGGGTTGTGATCGGTCGCCACGGAAAGCAGCTGGTCATGATTCCCTTTGACGAGGACGAAGTAAGCATCACGCCAATAACGGTGCATACAGTTAGCCGGCAGCAGATTCAATTTCGACTCAGAACAGGGAGATTGATCAATGAGTAAGACCACTGTCAGGTATTTCGAAACTGAAGACATTCTGCACATTGCTATTGCTGGTGGGCCTGAGAGCCGGACTATTGAATTAAGCCCAACGATTACCGTGGAACTCGACGACAATGACGAGATGATCGGTGTCGAGATATTGGAGGCGAGCGCTTTCCTGCGCGATGCCGTGTTGGAGTCTATTCAGGCGCGAACCATGAGGATATTGGAAGCTGCCACATAGCAACTTGCTTTGCTCAGTGAGCTATGGCGTAATATGGCAACGATCTCTTGATTACCCTCAAACAGCGGCTATAATACGTGTATTGCACGTGTAGCTGTGGTGGATATCTAAATGTTGAGAAAGCTAACAATCACAATTGACG
Organism: Promineifilum sp. (SeqCode); assembly: GCF_041918635.1. NCBI lineage: Bacteria > Bacillati > Chloroflexota > Ardenticatenia > Promineifilales (SeqCode) > Promineifilaceae (SeqCode) > Promineifilum (SeqCode) > Promineifilum sp. (SeqCode). The sequence goes on along the minus strand of NZ_JAYRVJ010000124.1, from coordinate 359 downwards.
AAGAAGTCTACGACGGCCTCTACGCCACCGTCGGCCCACGCCACATTAGCCGGTTCATCGAAGACCTGGTGCGCCCGCACGTGGTCGCGCCGGACTTGGCCGCCGCTTACCGCGAAATGGCTGAAGACGAAGTGCGAGAGGCCGAAGCGCTCGAATGGGCCGAAGCCACGGTAGGAGATGTGGGCAATGCGCCGTGGTGAGGTTTGGTGGGTGAGTTTCGATCCATCATTGGGCGGCGAGATTAAGAAGCGGCGGCCCGCAGTCATTGTCAGCAATGACGACTCCAACACCTATCTAAACCGTCTCCAAGTCGTGCCGCTAACGTCAAGTGTGGATCGAGTCTATCCCAGCGAAGCGCT
>NZ_JAYRVJ010000123.1:0-5897 GCF_041918635.1 Promineifilum sp. (SeqCode) | reverse complement strand
GGACGCCGGCCAACAACCCCTACCCCACCCGCTTCAACGTGCCCACCGACCGGCCCGCCGTTCCCGTGGGGCCGCTGCCCGATGAGCCGCGCCGCGACCTGACCCACCTGCTGGCCCTGGCGATCGACGACGCGGGCAGCGATGACCCCGACGACGCCCTCAGCCTGGACGGCGACCGCCTGTGGGTGCACGTGGCCGACGCCGCCGCGCTGGCCCCGCCCGGCTCGCCGGCCGACATCGAGGCGCGCAACCGCGCGGCCAACCTCTACCTCCCGGAAGGCACGGTGCGCATGCTGCCGGAGGAGATGACGGAGCGGCTGGCCCTGGGACGGCAGCCAGTGTCGCCGGCGCTGTCGCTGGCCCTGGCGATTCGCCCTGACGACGCGGTAGAACTGCTGGAGATAACGCTCAGTTGGATTCGCGTCACCCGCACCACCTACGAGGCGGCCGAGGCCCAGCTGGGCGACAGTCCATACCGCGAACTGATGGCCCTGGCCGAACGACGGCGCGCCCGGCGCATCGCCAACGGCGCGGTGGAGATCGATCTGCCCGAGGCCAAGGTTAAGGTATGCGAGGATGGCGAAGTGGTCGTGAAGCCGCTGCCGTCGCTGCGCAGTCGGGAACTGGTGCGCGAGGCGATGCTGATGGCTGGCGAGGCGGTCGGGCAGTTGGGCGTGGCCGCGGGCTTGCCGCTGGCTTACACCGTTCAGGACCCGCCGCAGGAACTCGAGGCGCGGCCCGAGGGACTGGCCGGTATGTTCGCCCAGCGCCGGGCCATGCAGCGCAGCCGGCAGAGCACCGCGCCGGGCCGCCACGCCGGGCTGGGGCTGGACGTGTACGTGCAGGTCACCAGTCCCCTGCGCCGCTATCTGGACTTACTGGCCCACCAGCAGTTGCGCGCCCACCTGCGGGGCGAGCCGCCGCTCGACACAGCCGAGGTGACGCTGCGGCTGGGCACGGCCGACGCCGTGGTCGGCGCGGTGCGCGCCGCCGAGCGGCAGTCGATCCAGCATTGGACGCTGGTCTACCTGCTGCAGCACCCAGAGTGGCGCGGCGAGGGGATCGTGGTGGAGCACAAGCCGGGGCGCGAGGTGGTGCTCATCCCCGAACTGGCCTGGGAGGCCGAACTGTACCGGCGGCAGCCGCACGCGCTCAATAGCGCCGTCCGGCTGGCGGTAGAGGCGGTGGACTTGCCCAACCGGACGGCGTCGTTTCGGGCCGATTCGTAGGGGCGCACCCGCGTGTGCGCCCTGGATAGATACACTCAGGGCAGACACGCTGGTCTGCCCCTACTTGCGGCGAGTGCGAACGCGCAGCGCGTAGACCGCCAGCGCGTACATCGCCACGGCCAGGGCGAGGCAGGCCGCCACGCCCTGCCACAGCAGCGTCGCGTCCCAACCCTCGTTGAGCAGTGCGCGCATCGCCTCCAGTACATAGGTGATGGGGTTGAGCCGGGCGGCCGTCTTGAGCCACCCGCTCAGCAGTTCCAGCGGCACGAAGCTGGCCGTCAGGAACGTCAGCGGGAAGAACAGGAAGCTGGCGGCCTGGGTCACGGCGGCGTTGCCGCTACCCAGCGCGGCCGAGACGGTGAAGCCGGCAAAGCCACTGCCCAACAACACGGCCAGCCCGATGACCGCCAGCAGTCCGGCGACCCCGGTGGCCGATTCCAGCCCCATCAACAGCGCCACGCCAATGACGAAGACCGCCTGTAAGCCCAGAATGAAGCCGCCGGCCAGAATCGGCCCGAGCAACAGCGCGGTGCGGCTGACGGGGGTCAGCAGCAGCTTGTCGAAGTAACCGCCCTCGATGTCGCGCACCAGGTTTTGCGCGGCCAGGCTGGAGCCGGAGAGCGCCGAACTGACGAGCGACAGGGGCAGGATGAAACCCAGATAGCTGTTGCCACTGAGACCGGGCAGGAAGCCGGCCGCCTCGCCCAGTGTGGACTCATAGATGACCAAAAAGAAAACGCTGATGATCAGCGGCGGCAGCAGCGCCTGTGGGGTGCGAAAGATGACCGTCAGGTTGCGGCGTGTGATCAGCGCGATCTGCGACAGCAGGCCGGCCTGCCCTTCCAGTTGGCGCGACGGCGCGGGTTGTACGGTAATTGGAGCCATGCGTTTGACCTTCCTTTGGAATCCTGAGCGACCAGACTAACGGCTGCGACGACCGTGCGGTTTCTCTGGCGCGGCGGGCGTCTCCGGCGTCGCGGCGTTGCCCTCGCGCAAGCGCTGGCCGGTAACTTGCAGAAACACGTCATCCAGCGTCGGCTGCGTCAGGGTCAGCGAGATGGGGCTGATACTGGATTCGCGCAGGCGGGTGACAACGGACGGAATCGCCTCGGCGGCGTTCTCCATGTAGAGCCGCAATACGTCGCGGTCGAGTTGCGCGCGCGGCGTGACGGCATGCAGTTCGGCCAGAGCGCGTTCGGCCACATCCCGGCTGTCAAAGGCCAGATTGATCGATTCGTTGCCCACGTCGCTCTTCAGGCGCGCCGGTGAGCCCTGCACGGCGATCCGCCCCTTGTCGATGATCGCCACCACGTCCGCCAGTTCGTCCGCTTCTTCCAGGTATTGGGTCGTCAGGAAAATGGTCATGCCCAACTCGCGGTTGAGGCGACGAACCTCGTCCCACACGTCGCGGCGGCTGGCCGGGTCAAGGCCGGTGGTCGGCTCGTCGAGGAAGAGGACGCGCGGCTCGTGCGCCAGCGCCAGAGCCAAATCCAGACGGCGGCGCATGCCACCGCTGTAAGTTCCAACGCGACGGCCAGACGCTTCGGTCAGGCGCACCAAAGACAGCAACTCCTCGGCACGAGCCTGCGCCTGCTCCCGCGACGCGCCAAACATGCGCGTCTGTAGGGACAGGAGTTCCAGAGGCTTCATCAGGGGATCAAGGCCCACGTCTTGCAGGGCGACGCCGGCAATGCGCCGCACCGACTCGGCCTGGGTCACCACGTCGAAGCCGCCGACGGTCGCCCGGCCACCGCTGGGCAACGCCAGGGTCGTCAGGATTTTAATCGTCGTGCTCTTGCCCGCGCCGTTGGGGCCGAGGAAACCAAAGATGCTGCCCGCGTCGACATGCAGTGACACGTCATTGACGGCCATCACGTCGCCGGGGTACTGTTTCACCAAATTCTGGACAACGATTTCGCCATTTGCCATGCTGTTCTCTCCGTGGCCGCGCCAGTTTCAGTAATCAGGCGCAACCACGAAGAGAACATTAGCGGATTATCCATATTTTGTCAAGATTTTGTCGATATTTGTTTGAGGGAGTGTGGTCGGGCTGGGCCCGGTTTCAGCCCACCGTCGAAGTGGAGTGAGCGCGCGGCGCGGCAGCCGGGGACGCGCCCCGCACCAGCCGGCGCAGGGTATTGATCTGATTCAACGTAATCAGCCCTTCATACCGCCCACCAGCCACCACCGGTAGCGCGTCAAGTCGTTCCATCGCCATGCGCTGCTCGACCGCGAACAGCTCCTCGCTGGGCAGCACCGGCTCCACGTCGCGGCGCATTAGTTCGCCGACCGGCGTGTAGGGCGGGCGCGCGCGCAGGTCGCGCACCAGATCGGCGTGGGGCAGGAAACCCACCAGCGCCTCATCTACCACAACCGGAAAGCTCGTCTGGCCGCCCAACAGCATCAGGTCGGTCGCGCCGCGCAACGTCGTCCCCGGCTCCAGGCGGTGGGCCGCGGCGGAGTAGACGTGCTGCACCGTATACCCCTGAACCGCGCGCCGGTAGCGCACATAGCGCGACTCCGCGCCGGCCGAGGTGAAGATGAAGTAGGCGATCAGCATCAGGAAGAGGCCGCCGGTCCATAGCCCATAAAGCCCCAGCGCCACGGCCGCGGCGCGGCCGACGCCCGCCGCCAGGTTGGTCGCCCGCACGTAGTCGAGGCGCAACGCCAGCAGCGCCCGCAGGATGCGCCCGCCGTCCATCGGGAAGGCCGGCAACAGGTTGAAGAACGCCAGCAACAGGTTCGTGGTGAAGAGGTAGCCGAAGAGCGACGACAGGCCGAAGCCGGTCTGCCACGGCTGGAAACCATCGAGGCCGGGCAGGCTGCCGCTCGTCGCCAGGGCGACGGCGCTCATCACAGCCGCGGCGGCGAAGTTGACCGCCGGGCCGGCGGCGGCGATGACCAACTCCTGCGCCGGCTTGTCGGGCATCTCCGACAGTTGGGCCACGCCGCCCAGGGGCGAGAGGACGATCTGCCGTACCTCAATGCCGTAGTGCTGCGCGGCAAAGGTGTGGCCCAATTCGTGCAGCGTCACCAGCACGAACAGCAGCGACACGGCCACGACGCCGAAGAGCGCGCCGGCCATGCCGCCCACCAGCCCGAACTGGAGCGCGGCGTAGAGCAGAATCAACGGAAACGTGACGTGGAGCCGAATATCCACCCCACGCACCGCGAATAGCTTGAGTGAGGTTTTCATCCTCCTCAGCTTACAGCCCTTTCCTTTGATTGAGGTAAGCGCCAGATGTGACGTGGATGAAGATGATTAAGAGGAATCCACAGATTTCACAGATGACACAGATTAGGTTCTTACATCTGTGTCATCTGTGAAATCTGTGGATGCTTCTTTCATCCGGTGATGAGGTCGTCGGGCAGGTGGGCGACCTGGTTGGTATAGAGCACCCGGGCCACGCCGTCCTTCACGTCAATGCGGCTGATGGAGGCGTTGCTGACGGTGAAGCGCAGATGCTCCAGGGCCAGGCCGGGCGCGCCCAACGTCCCCTCGGCCGGCACGACGGCGGCGATGAGCGACTGGAAGAAGCCGCCGTGGGTGACCAGACCCACGTGGTCGTCCGTGTCGCCGTGGCGGGCCAGCAGTTCCGCCCAGACGCGCTGGGCGCGGGGGAGGTACTCGTCCCGCTGCTCGCGCCCCCGGTCGCCCCACCAGCCGGCCGCGCCGAGCGTCTCGGGCAGGCGGAGATGGGGGAACTGGTCGGCGAAGAAAGTGCGGTCGGGGCCGGGCACGCCCACGTCCTCGCCAGTGGCCTCGTCGAGGGTATGCAGGCCGCCCCACTCGTGGGCCTCCGGCCAGGCGTGCAATGGCAGGCTGGTGGCCTCGGCCACGTAGGAGGCGGTGACGATGGCGCGCAGCATCAGGCTGGTGTAGAGGTGGGTCAGCCCGAAGCCATGGCGGTTGTGGCGCATGGCGTGGGCGCCGAACGCCTCACCGGCCGGAACGGTCGCCAGATGGCGCGCCAGCAGTTGGGCCTGCTGGTGGCCGATTTCGGTCAGCGGCGGGTCGGCCTGCCGCCCGACGCTGGAGTTGGTGGTGGTGTACAGGTGGTTGTTCGCCGATTGGGCGTGACGAAGAATGTAGAGTTGCATGGGACTGGGAAATTGTTCGTAGTCAGGCAATTCATTGCTGTTCTTCCGCGTTGTCGGGCGATTTGGCAGATCGCCCCACTTGTGAAAAAAGAACGGCGATGAATCGCCTGACTACGAACGCTTCTAGAGTGGCGGCAGGAGCAATCCCTGCTCGCCGATGACGACCAGCAGGGCCACGGCGCACAGAGTGATGATGGTGTAGTAGACCACGCCGGCCCGGGAGCCTGCCCCACCCCGCCGCCAGAGCAGGAAAGCCGCGACGACGATGCCGGCGGCCAGCAATAGCATGAGCGCCGGCAGCCACAACAGCGGCGCTGCCGTCGACGGCAGCGCCAGCGCCGTCGCCAGCGTCAGATCGGTCAGCGAGCGGACGATGAACACCAGCAGCCCAACGCCAAACACCAACCCCAGCGCGCCGAACAGCAGCACCAGAACGCGGCTGATCCAGCGCAGCCGCCGATCGGCCGGAGAACGCGCCGCGACGGCCTGGATCGCCGGCGTCCCGCCGGCCTCTTCCACCACCGGCGCTTCCGGCTTGCGGGTCAGGGCGCGCACGAGATAGACGAG
>NZ_JAYRVJ010000122.1:0-21762 GCF_041918635.1 Promineifilum sp. (SeqCode) | reverse complement strand
CGCGAGGAGAGCATCATCGGCCACCACAAGCGCCACCCGGCCTGGATCAAGACCAAGTGGGGGGCGACGCGCGATGGGCTGATCACCGCCGTCGAGGCGGAACTCATCCTCGACAGCGGGGCCTACACCTACACCAGCCCCAAAGTGCTGGGCAACGCTAACCTGATGGTCAGCGGCCCTTACACCATCCCCAACGCCCACATCGACAGCTACGCCGTGACGACCAACAACGTGCCCGGCGGCGCGTTCCGCGGCTTTGGCGGGCCGCAAGGCGCGTTCGCCGCCGAGTGCCAGATGAACAAGATGGCCGAGGCGCTGGGCATCGACCCGGTTGAACTGCGGCTGAAGAACGTCCTGCGCGAGGGCAGCCTGCTGACGACGCAGACGCCCATCCCGCCCGGCGTCAGCATGGCCGAGGTGATTGAGGCGTGCGCGGAGGCAGCTAACTGGCAGGGGAGCAGGGGAGCAGGGGAGCAGGGGAATTGGATTGGAAGGTCGTTATTTCAGACGTTGCCGGCGAGTCCGGGGAGCTTGCGGCGTGGGCGGGGCGTCGCCTGCGCCTTCAAGAACGTCGGCTTCTCCTTCGGCGCGCGGGAACAGTGCGAGGCGATCATCGAGTTGCACGGCGGCAAGGAGATCGAACGGGTTGTGCTGCGCCACGCCGGGGCCGAAGTAGGCCAGGGGGCGCACACCGCCTTTATGCAAATGGCCGCCGCGGCCGTCGGCGTGCCCGTCGAGCGCGTCGAGATGGTGCTGTCGGATACGGCCACCAGCGGCAACTCCGGCTCTGTGTCGGCCTCGCGCATGACCTTCATGGCCGGCAACTCCATTCGCCAGGCGGCCGAAGAGGCGCTGGCAAAGTGGACGGACGAAGACCGCCCGGCCATCGCCCACACCACCTACTACCCACCGGCCACCCAGCCCTACGATCCGGAGACGGGCTACTCCATGCCTAACTTCACCTACGGCTACGTGGCCGAGATTGTCGACCTGACCGTGGACGTAGAGACGGGCCACATCCACCTGGATCGCGTCGTCTGCGCCGACGACGTGGGCAAGGTGATCAACCGCACCAACGTCGAGGGGCAGATCGAAGGGGCGGTCGTGCAGGCGTTCGGCTACGCCGTGATGGAGAACCTCCAGGTGCGCGACGGCCGTATCATCACCCCCTACCTGAGCCAGTATCTCATCCCCGGCATCCGCGACATCCCCGGCCGGGTCGATTCGGTGCTGGTCGAAGTGCCCGACCCGCTCGGCCCGTGGGGCGCGCGCGGCATGGCCGAGATGCCCTTCATGCCCCTGGCCCCGGCCGTCGTCGCCGCGCTGCACGACGCGACGGGGGTGTGGTTCGATGAGACGCCGTTGTTGCCGTGGCGGGTGGTGGAGGGGTTGCGGTAAATCGTGATTGCATCAGACGTGCTGTAGATAGGGCTCATCGCGAATGTAGCTCAACGATTGGCCCAGATAGGGCAACGGCGCAAGGCCATGCCAGCGGCGCAACAAGTGATAGGCCGGGGAAGTCAGCAGGCGGCACGCCTCGACGGCCTCGGCCCATTCCGGCTTGCGAATCTCGTCAATCGTTTCCGGCCAGGGAATCAACCCAAAGTCCCAGGCGGAGCAAAGACGGGCCAGGAAGTCTACTCGGTCACCCAGAGTCGACAAAGCGGTTGGCGGTTCTTCGTCCGGGTACAGTGTGCCATCAATCCAGTTCGGGGCGGAATCACTTTCAAAGGGCATTCAAGAACTCCTCGCGGAACCAGCGGCGAATCGGCTTGCCCGGCTCATCCATGAACCGATTATAACCGATATTTGGCTACAGTTATTGCGGGTAGCGGTGTGCCCTTCATGCCCCTGGCTCCGGCCGTCGTCGCCGCGCTGCACGACGCCACGGTGGTGTGGTTTGATGAGTTCACACTGACAACTTGTTCGCGCACCCCAGTGTTCTCTGTGCTTGCCTCCTTCCCTGCGTCCCGCTACCATATTCCCCCATGCTCTTCCCCGACCACCTCATCCTCCTCCGCGGCGGCGGCGACCTGGCTACCGGCGTGGCCTACCGGCTGCACAAGGCCGGCTTTCCCCTCATCGTCCTGGAACTCCCCCACCCGCTCGTCGTCCGGCGGCGCGTGGCCCTGGCGACGGCCGTGCTGGAGGGCGAAGTCGCCGTCGAAGACCTGCGCGCTGTCCGCGTGGAAACGCCGGAACAGGCGCGGGTGCTGGCGCTGGACGGCGCGATCCCCGTCCTTGTCTCGCCCGAACTCCCCCCTACCCTTCTGAACTCGTCGCTCGTTGTTGACGCCCGCATGGCGAAACGCACCCTCGACACCCGCATCGACCAGGCCCCGCTGGTCGTCGCCCTCGGCCCCGGCTTCACCGCCGGCGTGGACTGTCACGCCGTCATCGAGACCAACCGCGGCCATCGTCTCGGCCGCGTCATCTGGCAGGGACCGGCCGAATCCAACACCGGCACGCCCGGCGTCGTCGGCGGCAAGGGGGCGGAGCGGGTGCTGCGCGCCCCGGTCGCGGGCGTCGTCGCCTGGGACAAAGAGATTGGCGACCGCGTCCGCGAGGGCGAGAGGCTGGGCGACGTGGCCGACCGGCCGGTCGTCGCGCCGTTCGACGGCGTCGTGCGCGGCCTGATCGCGCCGGGGACAGCTGTGCCGGCGGAAATCAAAATCGGCGACGTGGATCCGCGCGGCGACGTGGACGCCTGCTTCACTATCTCGGAGAAGGCGCTGGCTATCGGCGGCGGCGTGCTGGAAGCGATCTTGACCCATCTATCGACCCAACAAGGGAGGGAAAGTTGAACCGCAGAGTGTGGCTAATTCTCGCTATCGTCATCCTGCTGCTGGTCGCGGCCGACGCGGCCGCCAGCTGGTTCTTCTCCGGCATCATGATCGCCTCGCCAACCGCGTCGCTCGAGGAGGCGCGGGCCGATACGGGCGACCCGGCCGACTACGGCCTGCCGGAGCCGGAAGAGGTGCGCATCGATACGGGCGAGGTTACCCTGGCCGGCTGGTACTTCGACAACCCGCAAGACGGCGATTGCGGCGTCCTGTTCATGCATGGCTTCACCGGCACGCGCTACCAGGCTCTCTATTTCGCGCCACTCTTCTGGGAGCGCGGCTGCGACCTGCTGGCCTACGACCACCGCGGCCACGGCGACAGCACGCCTGCCTTTCACACCTACGGCTTCCACGAGAAGGACGACGCGCTGGCCGCGCTGCGGTGGTTCGAGCAGCGCAGCGGCCTGGACGAGTCCCAGATCGGCGTCGGCGGCGTCTCCTATGGCGCGGCGACGGCGCTGCAACTGGCCCCCATGATCCCCGAAGCGCCCTTCGTCCTGGCCGACTCCTCCTACAGCAGCGTCGCGGCCATCGTCAGCGTGCGCGCCGAGGCGCGCTTGGGCCGCGCGCTGGGGCGGCTGCTACTGCCCGGCGCGCTGTTCGCGGCCGAACGGCGGGCCGGCTTCGACGCCGCGGCCGTCTCGCCCGAAGCGGCCATCGCCGAGGCGCAGATGCCCATCCTGCTCATCCACTCCCGCACCGACGGCTTCACGCCCGCCGCCCACTCCGAGGCCATCTACGCTAACAGCGATCAGAGCCGCACGGTGCTGCACGTCAACGAGTGGGGCTCCGAGCACGCCTCCGACATCGGCACGGACTTCGCCGCCTACCGGCAGTTGTTCAACGCCTTTATGGCCGAGTACGCGCCCGACTTTGGCCTACCGGTTGCCCAGTAAAAGAGAGTTCAAGGAAAGAGTTCAGATGGACGCTACCCTGAAGCTGGCGATTTGGCGGCAATTTGGAGCTGCGATTGATTATCTATCGGACACCGTGAGCGCCTGCCCTGAAGCGCTTTGGCTCTCTCCCTTGTATGATGATCCTCACGGGATACCGGAATTCTCGCAGTTCTGGTATCGCGTCTACCACACGCTGTTCTGGCTCGACCTGTACCTCTTCGGCTCGGAGGAGGGCTTTCTGCCACCCGCCCCTTTTACATTGATCGAGCAGGACGACGATGGGCCGCTGCCCGAAAGGCCCTACACCAAAGAGGAACTCCAGGGCTACCTCCGTCTCTGCCGCGAACGATGCCGGACGACGATTGAAGCGCTGACTGACGAGATGGCCTGGCGGCGCTGCCAATTCCCCTGGGGCGAAGTCACTTTCGTAGAGTTGCTACTATACAACATGCGCCACGTTCAGGATCATGCCGCGCAGTTGAACCTGCTGTTCGGCCAGCGAGTAGGCCCTACGCCAGACTACGCCATCAAGGCCAGGAGCGAAGCCTCCTGACCTAGTGTACTGGCAAAGGCCGATCGGCGATTGAGCGAGACTCGCTGACGGCTTGTCAACAAGGTTGCGAATGAAACGAAAAAGCGTGTGGGTAATCCTGGGCGTCGTCGCCCTGTTGCTGGCGCTGACGTATGGCGCCGCCAGTTGGTACTTCTCCGGCCTCATCCTTGACGCCCCGACGCAGAGCATCGCTGAGGCGCGGGCCGAGGGGGACACGCCGGCCGACTTCGGCCTGCCCGAACCGGAAGAGATTGCCATCGACGCGGGCGAGGTAACCCTGGCCGGCTGGTACTTCGACCAGGAGCCGGACGCCGGCTGTGCCCTGCTGTTCCTCCACGGCTTCCGCGGCACGCGCTACCACGTGTTCGACTGGGGCCGCCTGTTCTACGAGCGCGGCTGCGACGTGCTGGCTTACGACCACCGCGGCCACGGCGACAGCACGCCCGCCTTCCACACTTACGGCTTCTACGAGAAGCAAGACGCCGTCGCCGCGCTCGACTGGCTGGCCGGGCGAAGCGGGCTGGATCGTTCGCAGATCGGCGTCTTTGGTGTCTCCTACGGCGCGGCTACCGCCCTGCAGATGGCTCCCCTGGCGCCCGGCATCGCCTTCGTCGGCGCGGACTCAGCCTACAGCGAACTGGACGAGATCCTCGGCTATCAGGCCCGGCAGCAGTTTCCCGGCCTCGCGCCGCTGCTCCTGCCGGGGGCGCTGGCGATCGCTGAACTGCGGGCCGATTTCGACGTTCAGGCCGTCGCGCCCGAACGAACCATCGCCGACGCGCCAATGCCCGTTCTGCTTATCCACTCCCTGACCGACGAGTACACCTTCTCCACCCACTCTGAGGACATCTACGCCAACAGCGACCAGAGCCGCACCGTGCTGCACCTGACCGACCGGGGCGCGCCCCACGCCCGTGACATCAGCACCGATTACGACGCCTACAGCCAACTGGTGGATGACTTCCTCGCCCAATACGCGCCGGAGTTCGGCCGAGCGCCCCAATAGTGGACGAGCCGCACTGGACATTGCGCGCCGCGCTGGGCCTGGGCCAACGGCCGGAGTTGGTCGCCCTGGTCGGCGGCGGCGGCAAGACCGGCCTGCTGTTCGCGCTGGCCGCCGAATTGCCCGGCCGGACGGTCATCACCACGACGACGCGCATCTTCGCCGCGCAGATCCGCTTGGCTCCGGCTGTCTGCTACGCCGACGATCTGGAGCCGCTGGGCCGCCTGCTGGACGCCCACCGCGTCTGCCTGGTCATCAACCGGGTCGAGGGGGACAAGGCGCTCGGTGTGCCGCCCGATCTGCCCGCGCGCCTGCTCTCCCGTCCCGACGTTGACACTGTGCTCGTCGAGGCTGACGGCTCGCGCATGCGGCCGGTCAAGGCTCCGGCGGAGCACGAGCCGGTCATCCCACCGGGCATGACGCTCGTCGTGCCGGTCGCCGGCCTGGACGCGCTGGAGGGGCCGTTGGATCGGGTCGCGCACCGACCTGAGATGGTGCGGGCGTTGCTGGAAGAACCGCCGACGGCCGACGGCCGACCGCCGCTAAAAGATGGGCGGTTGACGCCGGCCGGGCTGGCGCGGCTGTTGACGCACCCGAACGGCGGGCTGAAGGGCGCGCCGGCTGACGCGCGGGTCATCCCCTTTCTGAACAAAGTGGAGAGCGAGAGCCGCCTGGCAGCGGCGCGCACGGCGGCGCGGCTGATGCTGCGTGAGCCAAGGGTGTCGCGGGTCGTGCTGGCCTCGCTGCACTCGGATCAGCCGGTACGGGAGGTGCGGCGGCGGGTGACGGCCGTTGTCCTGGCGGCCGGCGAATCGCGACGCATGGGGCGTAACAAGCTCCTCCTGCCCTGGGGCGATAGCACGGTGTTGGGGCGCACGCTGGCAAACGTCAGGGCGTCGGACGTCGATGACGTGCTGCTGGTCACCGGCCACGAGCGCGAAAAGGTCGAGGCGATCATCACCCAACACCCCACATTTTGCATTCACAATGGCGACTATGCGAATGGCATGCTGTCCTCGGTGCAGGCCGCTCTGCGCGCCCTACCGGCACAGACAGAGGCTATTCTGGCTATATTGGGCGATCAGCCGATGGTCGAACCGGCGGTGCTGGACGCGCTGTTGGCCGCCTATGCCGCGACGCCTAAAGGGCTGGTAGCCCCCTACTATCGCGGCGCGCGGGGCAATCCGGTGATCATTGACCGGCGCTACTTCGATGAACTGCTGGCGCTGCCGCCCGACGCCGCGCCGCGGGCGCTGCTCCGGCGTCACCCCGACGACGTTCGCCCGGTCGAGGTCGAGAGCGAGGCCATCCTCCACGACCTCGACCGGCCGGAGGAGTATGAGCGCTGGCGGCCGTAGCGCAGACAGGCTGTGTTACAGGGACGGTTCGTAGTTAGGCAATTCATTGCCTGACTACGAAGGAACACAGCCTGACAGGCTGTGCTACAATCGCCTAAGATGGCCTGTGAGACGGCCGGCGGAGAGTCGATGGCGGATAAGAACCAAGAGACAGAGTGGCCGGTGCGGATCATCCGCAGCACGCAGCGGCGCAAGACGGTCGGCGCGCGACTGGAGAATGGCGTGCTGGTCATCCGCGCCCCGGCGGCGATGAGCGACGCCGAACTGTCGCCCATCATCGACAACCTGCGTCAGCGTATGCGCCGCCGCAGCGCCCGCGCCGCCGCCCAGACAGACGCGGAGTTGGCGCAGCGGGCCCAGGAGTTGAATCAGAAGTATTTCGGCGGGCACCTCCAGTGGCGCTCCATCCGCTACGTCACCAACCAGAATAGTCGCTTCGGCAGTTGCACGCCGGAAGATGGCACCATCCGCCTCAGCCACCGCCTGGCGACCATGCCCGCCTGGGTGCGCGACTACGTCCTCGTCCACGAACTGGCCCATCTCGTCGAGGGCAATCACGGCCCGCGCTTCTGGAAGCTGGTTAACCGCTACCCACTGACCGAGCGGGCGCGCGGCTATCTGATGGCCGTCGGCCTGGAGGGGCTGGACGGCGACCCCGGCGACCTGGGCTGACGCTACTTCATGACCCGGTAGCCCCGATTCCAATAGACCAGCGGCTTCACGTCCGGGCGGGGCACGCCGCTGGCCTGCACTTCACCGATGTAGATAGTGTGGCTGCCGGCGGCGAAGCGCGAGTAGACGGTGCAATCGAGCCAGGCCAGCGCGTCGTTCAGCACAGGCGCGCCGGTGGCCGCCGTCGTCCACTCTCCCACGGCGAAGCGATCCTCGTCCTTGAGCCAGGCGAAGCGGTTGGACATCTCCATCTGGTCGTGGGCCAGGATGTTGACAGCGAAGCACGCCCCGGCCGTCTCCAACAACTGGTGAGCTGTCGCCCGGTGGTCGATGGAGACGAGGATGAGCGGCGGATCGGGCGAGACGGAGGCCAAGGAGGAGACGGTCAGGCCGTGCGCGACCTCCGAGGCCGGCGACTTGATGGTGACAACCGTCACCCCCGATGGGAAGTGGCGCATCACGTCGCGGAAGTTCTCAGACGAAATGGGCATGTGGTTGATCCTTATGAAGAAGTGATCCGCAGATTACGCAGATTTAGCAGATTTTTCAGGGAAAGCGGACGCGGGCAAGCCAAGGGCGCGCCGCACGACCGGGGCGATGTCGGTCAGATCGGTAATGGCCGCGGCGTGCGCGGCGTGGTCGGGGCCGAGCAGAATGGTCGGCACGGCGTTGCGCGTGTGTTGGCGGTGGCCCTTCTCCTCCAGGTTGCCGTGATCGCTGGTGATGATCAGCAGGCCGCGCGCGTCGTCCCAGGCGGCCAGCAGCCCGCCCAGAGCGGCGTCGATGGCCTCCAGGTGGGCCACGGCCTCGGTCAGCGTGCCGCGGTGGCCGGCCTGGTCGGTCGGCCAATGCTCGAAGAAGCTGAACTCGTAGCCGGCGGCCAGCGCAGCGATGCGCTCGCCCGCCTCGGGCAGCGTCAGGACGGGCGCGTCGGCATAGCCCAGGAAGTCACGCCAGCCCTGGCCGGTGAAATCGGGGCTGACGGCGCGACCGGCGCGCAGATCGTCTGCACCCCGCAGCGGCAGCCCGGCGCTCGTCGCCGCCAGCGGCACGGCTGAGAGCAGCCGCTTGCCGCTCTCCACCGCCTCGAAGTAGCGCTCCGGGTAGGGCGTCAACAGCGCCGCCCGCCCGCCGGCCGCCAACACCTCGGCAAACAGCGTACCCTCGCGGATGATGGCGCTCACCGCGGGGTTGGGTTTGGGACCATAGTGTTCGCCGACGAGGCGGGGCGCATTCCGGCCGGTCAGGATGGCGGTCTGGCCCGTGGCGCTCTGCGGCCGGCCGGGCATGTTGAGCGTCGCGTCCGTTGGCGCAAGCGAGGCGCGGGACGTCGTGATGCGCCCCTGGCCGGCCAGATACCAGCCTTCGCCCAACAGCCCGGTCAGGTGAGGCATGGCGGCCGAGACGAACGGGTTCACCGTCGGGTCAGGCCCACCCAGCCCAACGCCGTCCATGAAGAAGATGTGGACGAAAGCGCGTCTATCAGCCATTGTCATCCATCAGGGCTTTCTCGATAATCCTAGCATAAGATAGTGAAGAGGAACACAGAGAGACACAAAGGAGCTATGGCTTCCTATCTGTGGAACGCTGTGCCATCTCGGTGGAACTCAGTGTTCCTCTTGATTCCTATCAACGATCTCTATGGAACCGGAACTTATTCTCATCAATGAAAACCTGGCGCTGCCCGCGGCCGAGTTGCAGTTTCGCTTCACGACCGGCGGCGGGCCGGGCGGCCAGCACGTCAACAAGACGGCCACCCGGGTAACCTTGCTGTTCGACGTGGCCGCTTCGCCCAGCCTGGACGAGGAGACGCGCGCGCGCCTGCTCGACCGATTGGCCGGCCGCCTCGACCGGCGCGGCGTGCTCCAGATCTCCGCTCAGGAATCGCGCAGCCAGTGGCAGAATCGGGAGGCGGCCGTGGCCCGGCTGCAAGCGCTGCTGGCTGCGGCACTGGTCGAACAGCCGGAGCGCCGCCCCACCCGCCCCAGCCGCCGCGCCCGCCAGGAACGCCTGGACGACAAACGCCGCCGTAGCACCCTGAAACAGGCGCGACAGCGGCGCTGGGACGATTAAGAGAAGACATCCACAGATTTCACAGATTATCAGAAAGCATTCTGTGGATGCTTCTTTCTTTAAGCGCTCTCGATGAGTTCCTCGACCGGGGCCAGCGGCGCGGGGGCGCTCTCCAGCAGGATGAAGTCCAACTGATCGTCGGCCACGTCAATCCGCACGCGGTCGCCGGTCTTGAACTCGCCCTTCAACAGGCGCACCGACAGCGGGCTTTCCACGTAGCGCTGGATGGCTCGCTTCAGCGGGCGCGCGCCGAAGTCCTTGTCGAAGCCCTGCCCCGCCAGCCAGCGCAGGGCCGGCTCGGTCAACTCGATGCTCAGATTACCCTGGTCGGCCAGCCGCACCTGAACATCCTTGACCTGCAACTTGACGATCTCGACCACATCCGCTTCCGTCAGCGGCTCGAAGATGATGATCTCGTCGATGCGGTTGATGAACTCCGGCCGGAAGGTCTGCTTCAGCGCCTCCTCGATGCGCTTGTGATCCTCGCGCTCGGCAGCGGCCATACCGGCAAAGCCCAGCGCGCCCGACCGCTTCACAAACGACGTGCCGACGTTGCTGGTCATGACGATGACGGCGTTGCGGAAGTTGACCACGCGCCCCTGGCCGTCGGTCAGGCGGCCGTCGTCCAACAACTGGAGCAGCGCGTTCCACACGTCGGGGTGAGCCTTCTCGATCTCGTCGAAGAGCACCAGTGAATAGGGCCGGCGGCGCACCTGCTCGGTCAGCTGCCCACCCTGCTCGTAGCCCACGTAGCCCGGCGGCGCGCCGAACAGGCGGCTGACGGTGTGCTGCTCGCGATACTCGCTCATGTCCACGCGGATCAGCGCGTCCTCGTCATCGAACAGAAACTCGGCCAGCGCCTTCGCCAACTCCGTCTTGCCCACACCGGAGCTGCCCAGGAAAATGAACGAACCGATAGGCCGGCGCGGGTCGCTGAGGCCAGAGCGGCTGCGGCGGATGGCGTCGGCCAACGCGGCAATGGCCCGCTCCTGGCCGATAATGCGCTCGTGCAGGCGCTCTTCCATGTTGAGCAACTTTACCGCCTCGGTCTCCAGCATCTGCGAGATAGGGATGCCCGTCCAGGTGGAGATCACCTCGGCCACGTCCTGCTCATCCACGATCTCGTCCAACCGCTGTTCGCCGCGCCAGGCGTCCCGCTTGGCGTTGAACTCCGTCTCCAGCCGCAGGCGGTCCGCCTTGCTGACCTGCGCCCGCTCGTAGTCGCGGGCGGCGCTCGCTTCCTCCTCGGCGGCCGTCAACTGATCGATCTCGGTCTTGAGCTTCTTCAGTTCGGGCGGCAGCGTGTGCAGGGCGACGCGCAGCTTGGCCGCGGACTCGTCCATCAGGTCGATGGCCTTGTCGGGCAGGCGGCGGTCGGTCACGTAGCGCGACGACAGCTTGGCCGCGGCGACCAGCGCAGCGTCGGAGAACTCCACGTTGTGGTGGGCCTCATACCGGTCGCGCAGGCCGCGCAGCATGTCGATGGTGTCTTCCACCGACGGCTCATCGACGAACACCGGCGCGAAACGGCGCTCCAGCGCGGCGTCGCGCTCGACGTACTGGCGGTACTCGTCCAACGTCGTCGCGCCGACGCACTGCAACTCGCCGCGGGCCAGCGCCGGCTTGAGCATGTTGCTGGCGTCCATCGCGCCCTGGGCCGAGCCCGCGCCGACGACGGTATGCAACTCGTCGATGAAGAGGATGATCTCGCCCTGAGCGCGCTGGATCTCCTCCATGGCCGCCTTCAGGCGCTCCTCGAACTCGCCGCGGAAGCGGCTGCCGGCGATCATGGCCCCCAGATCGAGGGCCACGACGCGCTTGTTGAGCAGATTCTCCGGCACGTCGCTGATGATGATCTTCTGCGCCAGCCCCTCGACGATGGCCGTCTTGCCGACGCCCGCCTCGCCGATGAGCACCGGGTTATTCTTGGTGCGGCGGCTAAGCACCTGGATGACGCGCAGGATCTCGGAGTCGCGGCCAATGACCGGATCGAGTCGGCCATCGCGGGCCATCTGCGTCAGGTCGCGGCTGTACTTCTCCAGCGTCCGGTAGCGGCTCTCGGCCTGGCGGTTGGTCACGCGCTGGCCGCCGCGCAGCTCCTTGATGGCGTCCAGTACCCGCTCGCGGGTGATGCCGAACTCCTGGAGGATGCGCGCCGATGGCGTGTTGCGCTCGCTCAGGATCGCCAGGAAGATGTGCTCCGTCGAGATGAACTCGTCCTTCAGGCGGTTGGCTTCCCCCTGCGACAATTCGAGGACGGTGCGAATGCGTGGCGTGTAGAACACTTGCCCCACCCCACCGCCATAGACCGATACTTTGGGACTGGCGCGCAGTTCGCGATCCAGCCGCTCCTGCATCTGCATACTGTCCGCGTTCAGCGCGGTCAGGATTTGTGGAATGGCCCCATCCTGCTGCTCCAGCAGCGCCAGAAAGACGTGCTCCGTGTCCACCTGCGTGTGGCTATAGCGCTGGACGATCTCATAGGCGCGCGCGGCGGCATCCTGGGCCCGTTCCGTAAAACGATCGAATCGCATCATGCTCTATTCCTTGAAGAAGAGGTATCCGCAGATTTAGCAGATTACGCAGATTTTTCCATGAGAAGTAACCGCGGGTCTGCTCCAGCTGAGGATAGCTTGTCGCTAAGTCTCGTTGCCTCTTATGAATCAATACGCAACAGGGACGCTAAAAGAGGCACAAAAGTTGCTACCCAGTATGGAAGTATATGGCATCATGATAGGATTCACGTAAGACCGGCGTGAGTTGGGCGGCAGGGGCGGGTTTGAAACCCGCCCCTACAGGACGCGAATCCCTTCGCCGGCGTCGTAGCCGTCGCCCCAGGCCATGATCTTGAACGGCGTAATCTCGATCAGCCGCCAGTCGGCCGACTCGTCGTAGCGGAAGTCCCATTCGTATTTGTGGTAGAAGTGCTCGGCCAGGCTGTCTATTTGCGCGCGGGTGGCGGTGTGCGCCTCCCCCTCGATGATAATAACGTTGGCCGCGTCGGGTAGGGCCAGCGCGACGTTCTGATTCTGATACAGGTTGGTGTACTTCTGGGTTTGGCTGCCGGTGCAAACGTAGAGCTTCTCATCGAGCCAGACGTACCAGAGGGGGGTCAGATGGGGGCGACCGTCGCCGCGAACCGTCGCCAGCCAGATGGTGCTCTCCCGGCTCAACCGGGCCTCGATGGCTCGCCAGCGAGCAGGGTTCCGTCGTCTCATGGTCTGTCGAGCCTGGCGTCACTGAATCGTGATCAGGGCACGCGCCTCAACTTCACTCCCTGGCCGGCCCACCGCACCGCCGTCGTTGGGCAGCGGCTGCCCAACAGGCGGGCGGTTAGCGCCGTCAACTGCTCCGCGTCACCGCTGGTGAAGCAGTGCAGCGAACCGGTTTGATCGGGCGGGGCAGCCAGTTGACGTTGTTGTAGCACATTTGCCGTTTGCCGGGCAACTGCCGGCGCGGGGTCGAGGATGGCTACACCCTCGCCGGCGATCTCCTCCAGGAGCGGCCGGATGAAGGGGTAGTGCGTACAGCCGAGGACGAGCGTATCGACGCCGGCGGCCAGCATGGGATCGACGACACGCTGCAGAAGAGCGCGCGTCTCCGGCGCGTCCAGCTTGCCCGCCTCGATCAACTGCACCAGACCGACGCAGGGGTCTTCGTGAACCTCGATCCCTCCGGCGAAACGGGCCATCAGGGCGGCGTAGCGGTGGCTGTTGAGCGTGCTGGGGGTAGCCAGGACGCCGACCTTGCCGCTGCGGGTCAGCGCCGCGGCCGGCTTCACGGCCGGCTCCATGCCGACGATGGGGAGGCGTGGGAAGCGCTCGCGCAGGAAGTCGAGGGCGGCGGCCGAGGCGGTGTTACAGGCGACGACGATGAGCTTGGCCCCGCGCCGCTGCAAAAAGCGGGTGATGCCGGCGCTGAAGGCGCGCACCTCTTCGGGCGGGCGCGGCCCATAGGGGATGTGGGCCTGATCGGCGAAGTAGAGCAGGCGCTCGGCCGGGAGTTGGGCGCGCAAGTGGCGCAGGACGGACAGGCCGCCGACGCCGGAATCCAGGACGCCCAACGCGCCGGCATGTTCCGGGACGGGAAGCAAGGTCGCGTCGTCCTCAGCCATGCCTCACCATCAGCCGGCGTCCGGCCCCGTCGCGCCCGGCCGGTGCGCCTGTTCCAACAGATCGGCGACCTCGTGGGCAAGGCGATGCGTCCGCCGGCGGTCGAGTCCGCGCAACAGCAGAAGGAGGGCCACCAGCGCGCCGAGCAAGACCGCCGCACTCCGGCCCGCGGCCAGCCAGTGGGGGCCGCCCGCGGCCGGCGCAGCCGGTTGAGGCGCGTCCAGCGTCGAGGTATAGGTGCGCGTGCGCATGGCGACCTGTTTTTCCAGCCCCTCCAGGGCGCGGCGGGCGAAGGCGCGGGCCGTCGTCTCCAGCAGGCGGCCGGAGATGGCGGTCAGGCGGCCGCCCACGTCGATCTCGGCTTCATAGCTCAGGCTGGTGTGGCGATCGGCGCCGTTGGCCGCGCCGTCCTCTAGCGAGACGCGCCCGTGGCAGTTGATCAGGCCGCTAGGGCTTTCGCCCTCGGCGCGGAAATCGAAGCGCGTGAAGGGGATGACGCGCTCCAGCAACAGTATGCCCTCGAACCGCTCGGTGACGGCGCCAACGCGCAGGTCAAGGGCGACCCGATACTCGTTGGCGGCGACCGCCTCGAACGTCTCACAGCCGGGCAAGGCTTGTTGCAGCGCTAGCGGGTCGTTGAGCAGCGCCCAGAGGAGATCGACGCCCGCGGCAAAGGTTTGGCGTCCTTCCATCTTCATCGTCGGCCCCCATCAGAAAAAATTATCCGCAGATTTCGCAGATTTGTCCTGTTAACTCTTTTGGCCGAACTGGTTGGCCTCGGCTGACGTCAGGCCGCGCGCTGCCAGCCACTCCTCGACCAGCCGGCTCGCCTGGCCAGCGGGCAGGTCGTCGAATGCTTCCAGAGCGCTCTCCATGAAGCCGTCGGCGATCTCTTGCACGCGGCCGGAGGAGATGCTCTGGGCGATGCGGTCAACGACACGTTTGGGAACCATGCGCAGGCCGCGCGGCCGGGTTAGCTTCGACTGGAATTGAAATTGGTAGAAGATGGTTGTCCCATCCTCGGCCGGCGCCAACCGGGCGGTGCTGGAGTAGTAGCCATAGCCGGTCGTGGCGTTCAGCGTGGCGTTCGCCTCCACTTCCTCACACCCGGCCAGGGGCCGGATGATGATGGTATAGCTGTCGGGGTTGGTCTGCAATTCTAAGTCGCAATAGATGTTGATCGTGTAAGCGCCCAGTTCGACCGTCTGGAAACGGATGCGCACCTTTTCGGCGCTGTAGGTCTCGACAACACTAATGTGGGGCAACAGGCGGGCCACCCGGCTCAGGTCGCTGAAGTAGACCAGCGTCGTCAGAGGGTCGGCCGGAAACGAGAACGTCCGTTGGACAGTGCCGTTCAGCGTAATCATCGGGTGCTACAGTGAGTCATCGGTCTGGATGAATGGCCTGGCGGTGCGGGCCGTGGGTCACGTGGGGCAAGGTCAGGGTAGCGGCTCCTTGGTTTCCCCTGGCATCATGCTTTCGAGTTTGGCCGAAAGGGCCTCGATCTGGCCGTGCAGCCGTTCCAGCTCCTCGCGGGTGGGCACGCCATGCTCGACAAGCAGCTTCTCCAGGTCGATCAGGCCCGACGTCTCCGGCGGAGCGAACATCGGGGAGAGCAGCTTATCGCGCAGGCGCAGCCCCTCCTCCCGGGCCAGGTCGCCCTTGCTGATCAAGTGCTGGACGCGGCGATCGATCTCTTCATCGACGTGACGCCACAAGTCCAGTGGTAACGTTAAGCCGCGGCGCAGGGTGCTAAGTGTGTCCCCACCGGCGCGCACCAGGTTGGTTAGCACCGATTTCGGCAGGAAGCCGCGCTGAAGTTTTTCTTGCTCGAAGATGATCTGGGTCAGGACAACGGCCGTCAGGTCTTCATCCGTCGCGTGATCCATCACGGCGACTTCCTCGCCGGCGCGTATGAGCGCGGCGATCTCGTTCAAGGTGATGTAACGCTTGGCCTCCGTATCGTAGAGTTTGCGATTCGGATATCTTTTGATAACGGGCATGTCGCTTCTTCCGGCCTAACCTTTTGGCAATACACCATTATATGTACGAATAGGGGCAGATGCCAACGTCGTGCGGCACGGCCGCGCGTCGCGAAGTGCCCCGCGCGTTACCCGCTGACGGCCGGCGACAGAAGCCGCATCAACGCCGGCCGCCGGCCACCAGTTCGTCTACCTTGCGGCTTAACTCGCCGATCTTCTCGCTCAGCGTATCCAGTTCAGTCTTGGACGGGATGTTCATGCGCGCCAGGAGGTTTTCGACGCGCTTGTCGAACTCTCCTTCGGCCCGCTTGGTGCTATCCTGCACCATCTTGACGCGCCGCTCCACCACATCGTTGAGCAGCCGGCGCGCATCGCTGTCGGCGATCTCGCCTCGCTCGACCAGCTTGCCGACGAAATCCTCGATCTGCTCCTGGCTGAGCGCCATTGCGCCAATGCTCGCCATGAGCACGCGGCGCAGGCCCGCCAGCAACGTATTCGCCGACTCAGCCGCCTGCTCCGGCACATCGATTCGATCCGTCATGGTCAATCCTCCTCCGCGCGCCGCGCACCCGGCCGGCGGCAATACCGCGCGGCGCCACTATGACGCAGCGCATTATGGAGCTATACTAACATATGCGGTCGCGGGCTGTCAACGAACGGCGCGCCGCGCGGGTAGTAATTACTTGGGCAGTGAACTAACAGCTATAATGGGCCAAGTCACAGAACGCTAGACATACCGGGCCGAGGAGATGCCATGACCAATAACGACACCGACACTCTGCTGTCCGCCGAGATGCGGGAGCGGGTTGAACAGATAGCCGCGACGCGGCCGAATATCGACGGCCAGCGGGCCGCCGCGCTGCTGGCCGTGGACGCAGGCCAGCGCTACGCGGAGGCCGCCGCCGCCAACGGCCTGACCGAAGGCCAGGTGGGCTACATTGTGCGCAAGTTCCGCGAACAGGGGTTGGACGCCTTCCCGCCGGCCGGCGAGGCCGCGGAGCCGCAACCTGTCGCGGCCGACGACGAGGCCGCCCAGTTGCGCGCTCTGAACGATGAACTGAACGCGCGTGTGGCCGAGCTTCAGCAGATGGTGGACGAGCAGCGCGGCGGCGACGCCGCCCGCTCGCCCCTCCGGCTGCTGACGATGATCCGCGACAACCTGCAGAAGTTGACGCCGGAGATGCAACTCGACGTATTGCGCAACTTCCAGGGCATGTCGGCCGAAGACCTGCTCGATCTGGACACCTGGAAGGGGATGGCCTACATGATGGCCTATTCGGCCCGCTTCCAGGCCGGTCAGGTGCGCGACAAAGTGAGCGGCGTCATCAACCAGGTCGTGCCGGAACCCATCCAGCCCGGCCGGCTGTGGCAATTGGGCAAATCCGGCCTGGATCGCGTCACACCCGAGTTCGCCAAGCAGATTCTTGGCACGTTCCAGGGGGCGACGCGCGAGGACTTGATGGACCCGGACACCTGGAAGGGGGTCTGGACGATGATCAACTACTCACTCCAGTTTCAGGCGGAGCAACTGAAGCAACGCCTGAGCCACTCGAACGACACCCAATCTGACTAGCGACCCGGTCACCTCAGGATAAGCGCATGCCCATCTACGCCAGCGACGCCCAACTCTATCGCTGCTTCGAGACGCTGTTCAGCCAGATTGAGGAACACGATCCCCAGGCGGCCAACGCCCTGCTCAAAGCGTCGCTGGCTATCCGCTTCAATTGCACCAAGCCGGCGGCGGCGATCACCATCGACGCGCGCCGCGCTCCTGTGCAGGTGCTCTATGGGCCGGCGGCGCTCAAGCCGACGGTCGAGGTGGGCCTGACGGCCGACACCCTGCACTGCCTCCTGCTGGGCGAGTTGCGGCTGCGCAAGGCCATCGGCCGGAATTTGCTCGACCTGAAGGGGCCGGTCTGGAAGACGATGGCGCTGGCCGACCTCTTCCACCACGCCCAAAACCTCTACCCGGCGGTGCTCCAGGACAACGGGTTGCCGGTCACGTGCCCGGAGCTTGGGCGCGGTTGACCTACAGACGGCCGCCCGCCGGGGCCAGACGCGCCGATGCCGGTTGAGCAGTACACCTCCGAACGCGCCACCGTCGCCCTGAGGCGCGTGGCCGATGTCGCGTTCGGCCTCTACCTGATCTTACTGCTGGGGGCCAACAGCGTGGCCGCGGCCGGTGGGCCGCCGGCCTGGCTGCCCCTGTGGCGCTTGCCGGCGGCCGGCGGTGAGTGGCGCGGCGTGGGCGTGATTGGCCTGCTGCCCCTCGTCTCGATGGCCGCCTGGCTTCTCCACCGCCGCGCCACGACCGGGCTGGGCGCGTTGGGCTGGGGGTGGACGCGCCCCGGGCGGCCGCTGGCGCTGCTGGCGGCTGTGGCGTTGCTCAGTCTGGCCCGCTCCTGCTTCGGCGACGCCTGCGATGCGGCCGGGATGGCCCGCCTGGCGCTGCTCATCGGCCACGGCGTCTGGGTCTATCTGTACGTGGTCAATGAAAAGCCCAACCTGTTCTGGATCGTGGCCGCCATCATCGTCCTGCAAGCGGGCGCGGCCATCGGCCAGTTCGTGTGGCAGCGCGAGTTGGGGCTGGGCTTCCTGGGCGAGCCGGCGCTCGACCCGGCCGTGAAAGGCGTCAGCGTCGTCATGCGCGGGCCGGAGCGTTGGCTGCGTGGCTACGGCTTGACCAACCATCCCAACACCGCCGCCGGCACGCTAGTGACGGCGCTGCTCATCCTACCCCTCTGCACCCCGCGGGCGGGCCCGTGGGGGCGCGTTCTGGCCGGGTTGGTCTTCGCTCTGGGCGTGGCCGGCCTGTTGACCACGCTGGCCCGCTGGGCCGCCGTCTGTCTGGCGCTGGGATTGGCCGTCCACGCGCTGCCCTGGCTGCGCGCCCTGGCCGCCGGGCGGCGGCCGCCGCGCCACGTCGTCGCCACGGCTGGCCTCGTCGCCCTGGTCGGCGTGCTGTTCCTGGGAGTCTACGGCGATGCCGTGGTGGGCCGCGCCGTGGCCACGGAAACGCCGGTGGAGAACCGCTCGCTCTGGGAGCGCGAACGGGATACGCAGATCGCCTGGCGGCTGCTGGCGACCGAGCCGTGGACGGGCGTGGGCTTCGGCCAGTACGTGAGCGCAGCGCGCGTCCACGACGCCTGGGCGGAGGTCGTTCACAACACGCCGCTGCTCTGGGGCGCGGAGTTGGGCGTGGTGGGGCTGCTGTTGTGGGGCTGGCTGGTGGCTGCGCCCGTCCTGCGGCGCGGCGCGTTCTCCCGCCACGCGCCCTATACGGCGCTGTGGCTGGGCTTCTGGCTGCTGGGACTTCTCTACCCCGCCCCCCACCCCCTGTTCGAGTTGCGTAGCGCCTTGCTGGCCGGCCTGGTCGTGGGGTTGGTCGCCCTGTCCACAGCCCCGACCGGTGGACGGCCACGGGGTTCGTTCCCGTCACAGCATGGGTAGCCGCCCACCTGTTAAGTCTGCGCGGTCGAATTTGCCCCCCCTCTTCCCCTCATGTAAGATAGCCTGTTGGGGTTATTTGGATGCTCCTTCGGAGGCTACATGGACGAAACGATTGACCTGCGGCCCTATGTGGAGGCCCTTGTGCGCCACTTCAGGGTTATCGGCGGAGCCGTCATCCTGGCTGTCGTGCTGGGCGTGGCGTTCTTCCTGCTCAGCAATAAGTATGAGGCCGCGGCCTTGGTCACGGTTCCCGAACCGTCGCAACAACTACAGTTCGATCCCCGTATCACAACCACGATACGCTCAACACAATTGCTGCCCATCTATCCCCAACTGGCCCTGAGCGATGACGTGCTGGCCCGCCTGTTGGAGACGGCCGGAGAGATCACCAACGGCGAGATCGTCTCGCCGTCTCAACTGTACGATGTGCTCGAGGTGCGCGCCACGGATGCGCGCATGGTGCGCCTGTACGCCACCGATTCCGACCCGGAAATCGCCGCCGCTCTGGCCAACGCCTGGGCCGATGAGTTCATCCTCGCCGTTGAACGGGTCTATGGAACCGGCGGGACGAACTTCTTTACCGACCAGTTAGCCAAGGCCAGCGCGGAACTACAGGCGGCCGAGGACGCGCTCGTCGCCTTCCAGCGAGCTAACCGCCAGGGCATTGTGGACAACGAATTGGCGTCGCTGATCCAGCTACAGATGTCGTATTTGGCCGAGCAGAACGCCTTTCGGCTGGCGCTGGATGACATTCAAACCTTGCGCGTCCAACTGGAGAACAACGGCACCGACGTGGTCACGCTGGCCGACCAGTTGACGGCGCTGACGCTACAATTGCAGGCTTATGATGCGCCCGTGATGAGCACCACGCCCATGCCGCAGCAGCGGTTCCAGCTGACCATCGGCGCGGACGCCCAGCCGACGACGGCGCAACGGGCCGAGCAACTGCAACGGCTGGAGGCGCTGCGTGTGTCCATCGAAGCCGGCCTGGCCGCGCGCGAGGCGCAACTGGTCGCCCTGGAGCCGCAGATCTTCGCCGTGCAGACGGAGAAGCAGCAGCTATTCAACGAGGGCGAGCGGCTCCTCCGCCGGCGCGACATCGCCCAGGAGACGTACGCCACCCTGGCCCGCAAGGTCGATGAGGAGCGAGTCGCCACGCGGGAGACGCTGGCTCGTCTGGCCAGCCAGGCGGCCGTGCCCGAACGCCCGGCGCGCCCCAATCCCTTCCTGCTGCTGCCCCTGCTCGCCGTCGCCGCCGTCTTTGTCAGCATAGCCGCCATTATCCTGATGACCTGGTGGCGAAACGCCCAGCCAATCGCCGCGGTTCAGCCGGAGGGGTGAGTGCGTGGTGGTCGCATCGAGGCGGGTGAACGTGCGGAGCCTGGGGGGGCTGGCGTTGCTGCTGGCGCTGGCCGGTTGGCTGGCGTTGAACGGCGCGGCGCTGCGCGGCGCCTGGCTGCGCAACCTTGGCTTTCTCAACCTGAACGAGGCCCGTGGGCCTGCGCCGGCCGACGCGGCGTCGGCTGAGGCTGCGGCAGCGATCCACCAGTTGACTGAGGCCACCCGCCTCGATCCGCGACCGGCTTCTCCCTGGCGGGCCTTGGGCTACGCGCATCTGGCGCAAGCGCAGGACGAGGCAGCCATCCGGGCCTGGCAACAGGCCCCCGGCATGGCCGCCGAACTGATCGCCAACGGCCAGCAGGCGGAGGCCGCCAACCAACCCGAAACGGCGCTGGCCTGGTACCGGCGGGCGACCGCAGTGTCGCCGTCAGACCCAGAGGGCTGGCTCCATCTGGGGCTGCTCCACGAAGGGCGCGGCGACTGGCCGGCGGTCACGGCCGTCTACGAAGCGGGGCTTGAGGCTCAAGCGGCGGCGGGGGCCGCCAACAGCGACCTGCTCTTCCGGCTGGCCCGCGCCCATGCCAATCTGTCGTGGCCCATCGACTACACCGCCGTGTTGGACGCCAGCGACCGCGCCCTGCAGCTGGATCAGTTCCAGCATGACTGGAACCGCGTCCAGAATCGCTACTTTCGCGGCGTGGCCTTGCAAGGCTTGGGCCGAGACAGTGAGGCGCTGGCGGAGTTCGCGTGGGTGGCGGAGCGGCTGCCCGACGACTACTGGACGCTCGTCCGTCTGGGCCAACTAACGTGGCAAGTGCAAGGGGATGCCCGCGCCGCCGAAACGCACCTGCTGGCCGCCCTACGCGCGCGCGGCGACAACAAAGCGGCCTACCTCGCCCTGGGCGAGGTGTATTGGCAGACGGGCCGGCAGGACGAAGCGGTCGAACTCTACCGCGCCGTCTTGCGGCTAGACCCCGGCGACGCGACCGCCGCCGCCCGCACCCAGGAGCCGTAAGCCGTGTCCACGCCGCCCTCGCCATCGACCGCCACCCGCTTTGTCCGCCGCTCGGTGCTGCTCAACGGTCTGTTCGTCGCCGAGGGCGCGGCGATGTTCGTGCTGGACATGGGGCTGGCCGCCGCGCTGGGGTTGGGGGCGCAATCCGACATTCTCTACGCCGCCTGGAGCCTGCCCATGACCATCGGCCGGGGCATGTTCCAGAGCTTGACCAACTCCTTCATGGGCCTGTTCGCCGAGGCCGACGACCGGACGGCGGCCTATAACCAGGCCATTACCGTCATCGGACTCGTCGCGCTGCTGGCCGCGGCCCTGATGTCGGCCGGCGCGCGCTGGTGGTATCCGCTCAGCGTGCCGGGCGCGTCGGCCGAGACGCGGCTGGCCGGGCAGCCCCTCGCCGCCGTCCTGGCCTGGCTCATCTTCCTGCTGGCGCTGGCCGAGACGTTCCGGGCCATCTACTATCG
>NZ_JAYRVJ010000121.1:0-4380 GCF_041918635.1 Promineifilum sp. (SeqCode) | reverse complement strand
CGCAACCTGGCGCTCAACGCCGCGGCCATCGCCACGGCCGAGCGCCTCATCCAGCAGCCCGCCGCCCCCGCTCGCTGGAACGGCCGCGACGCCCTGCGCGAACTGAGCAGCGAGAAGGTACAGGAGCGGTTGCGGGTAAGAAGTGAGCAGTAAACAGTAAGCAGTATTCATTGAGCAGCTTGGTCTGACCAACTGACTAACTGAATACTGCTACTGCTTACTGTTTACTGCTTACTGCCAACTGCCCCAATTCTTACACTCTTCCTACGCGCCGCTATCGCAAAATAGATGGGCGGCTCATAAAATCTTCACCATCACATGCTATACATACTCGCAGACTTACTGGAATATGCGGCTATAGGCCGTCCGAGCGTGGGAGTAGAGTGAAGGAACACAATATGACTCAATCACACGAATTGCGACCCATCCCCGTCGTACCGCTACGCGGCGGGGTTGTTTTTCCGGGCGTCACGACGACCGTGTCCATCGGCCGCCGCTCCTCGCTGGCCGCCGTCCAGGCGGCGATTGAGCGCGGCGGCGACCTGCTGGTGGTCGTCCAGCGCGACGCCGAAGTAGAGACCCCCGGCATGGAGGACATCTTCCCCATCGCCGTGCTGGCGACGGCGCGCGACATGCTGCGCACGCCGGTGGGCATCCAGATGCTCGTCGAACTCCACCGCCGCGTGCGGTTGGAGAGTATCGAGCGCATGGATCCGTTTCTCATCGGCCGCTACGAAGAACTGGCCGAGGAAGACGCCATTGACGAAGGGCTGAAGCTGGAGACGATCGCCTACCTGGAGCAGTACGTCGAGTCGCTGGGCGAGACGAACCAGCAGGTGATGACCATGACTCGCTCCAGCGAGACGACGGGCCAGCTGGCCGACTACATCGCCGGGCTGATCAACCTGTCGTTCGAGGTCGAGGTCGAACTACTGACCAACCTGAACGGCCGGGTGCGCCTGGAGACGGTGCTGGAGTTCCTGCGCCAGGAAGTGCGCATCGCCGACATCCGCAGCAAGATTCAGCAGGACGCGCGCGAGGGGGCGGAGAAGGCCCAGCGCGATTTCATGCTACGCGAGCAGATGAAGGCCATCCGCAAGGAACTGGGCGACGACGCCGAAAGCGGGCCGGAAGACCTGCGGGCCAAGATCGAGAACGCCGGCATGCCGCCGAAGGTGCTGGAGCGCGCCCTGAGCGAGCTCAAGCGCCTGGAGTATCAGGGCGGCCAGTCGGCCGAGGCCAGCGTTATCCGCACCTACCTGGAGTGGCTGACCGAACTGCCATGGACGGCCGAGACCGAAGACAATCTGGATATTACCCACGTGCGCGAAGTGCTCGATCAGGATCACTACGGCCTGGAGGACGTGAAAGAGCGCATCGTCGAGTACGTGGCCGTGCGCAAGCTGGCCGGCAAGGACATGAAGGGGGCCATCATTAACCTCAACGGCCCGCCCGGCGTCGGCAAGACGTCGATCGCCACCTCAGTGGCGCGGGCGATGGGGCGCGAGATGGTGCGCATCAGCCTGGGCGGCGTGCGCGACGAGGCCGAAATTCGCGGCCACCGGCGCACCTACATCGGGGCCATCCCCGGCCGGATCATCCGCGCCCTGCGCGACGCCAAGACGCGCAACCCGGTCATCGTCCTGGACGAGATCGACAAGGTGGGCACCGACTGGCGGGGCGACCCGGCGGCGGCGCTGCTGGAGGTGCTCGACCCGGAGCAGAACCACAGCTTCACCGACCACTACCTGGAAGTGCCGTTCGACCTGAGCCAGGTGATCTTCATCACCACGTCGAACCAGTTGAGCACTATCCCGGCGGCGCTGCTGGATCGCATGGAGACGATCACCATGCCCGGCTACATCGAGGATGAGAAGGCGGCCATCGCCCGGCAGTACTTGCTGAAGAAGCAGCAAGACGCTAACGGCATCGGCGGCGTCGCCGTCAACATCGAGGACGAGGCACTGCGGTCGCTCATTCGCTACTACACGCTGGAAGCGGGCGTGCGCCAGTTGGAGCGCAGTCTGGGCAAGGTGGTGCGCAAGCTGGCGGTCAAGGTCGCTTCGGGCGAGATGGGGCCGTTCACGGTCGGCGAAGCGGACGTTGAGGAGATCATGGGGCCGCGCAAGTTCAGCTACGGCCTGATCGAGGAGATGGACGAGATCGGTCTGGTGACGGGCCTGGCGGTGAACAGCTACGGCGGCAACACGCTGCCCATCGAGGTAAGCCTGAGCGAGGGCAACGGCCGCATCACGCTGACCGGTTCGCTGGGCGAGGTGATGCAGGAGTCGGCCCAGGCCGCGCTGACCTACGCGCGGGCCAACGCGCGGACGCTGGGGCTGGAGCCGGCGCTGTTCGACAAGGTAAACGTCCACATCCACGTGCCCGACGGGGCCACGCCCAAGGACGGCCCGAGCGCGGGCATCGCCATGGCGACGGCGATTATCTCCGCCTTCACCCGGCGGCCGGTGCGGCGCGACGTGGCGATGACCGGCGAGGTGACGCTGCGCGGCAAGGTACTGCCCATCGGCGGGCTGAAGTCGAAGACCATCGCTGCCCACCGGGCGGGCATCAAGACGGTGCTGCTGCCGAAGGACAACGCCAAGGACATCCCGGAGTTGCCGGAGCGCGTGCGCCAAGACCTGGAGCTTATCCCGGTCGGCCACCTGGACGAGGTGATCGCCGTGGCTCTGCTGGAGCCGGTCGGGCCGCCGATGAAGGTGGGCGAGGGAGAGAAGGTGGTGGAGCCGGTGGTTGTTGTACCGCCGGCGAATGGAAGTTCTGGCGAGCGGATTGGGCGGGTGAACTAAATCGGTTTGTAGCGCAGGCTGTTAGCCTGCGGAAATAACAGTAAAGCGCCGCTGCCCTAATGGGTAGCGGCGCTTGCTTATCCATTATCTCCTTGAGCCTATGCGCGTCGCTGACTACGGAATGAGCGCTTCGAGCTTGCCTGCGACAGCAGTGACTCACCCCGTTCTTGTTAAGGAAGCCTCTAAAGCCTTAGTCAGGCCACCCACAGTTCTTGGGCCGGGCCATTCAGCGTTAATTCCAATTCATTGAGCACATCCCGGCCGAGGATAGCTTCGCTACCGGCTGACATGGCAACGGCCTTGACCCCATAGATGACATGCGGGCCTAGTTGAATGATGGTCAAGTAGGTATCCACATTCACTGACTGCCCGGTCACCCCGCGCATGCGCCAGGCCCTATAGTAGCGCGCCCCTGCTGCTCTCAGGGCCTCAATTGGCAGCATCGTTGCATCTGCGCCGGAATCTACAATAGCCTCCAGACTAATCAATGGATCACCAGTATCAATGGAGAGAAGCCCGATTCCGACCACAGGCATGGCTGGATCATGCCCCTGGCTATCATAGGGATGGCTGTAAACAGGCATGGCAAGCAGCCCTATGCGGCGTCTGCTAATCTACAAGACGGGGTGAATAGATGCGCAACTCTCGGTCAGGCCCACGAGTGACGCGCCGTATGTGAACGATGTCGTCTGGGTATCGGGCATTAATCCGGCGCAGTAAGGCTATTTCATCGGCGTCGGCATCCACCAGTTGACCGCCATGGATAGCGACATACTGTCCTTCGTGCGTCTCCAGCAAGGAGTCGCGAAGGCGTGCATAGGCGGCCTGTTCCTGTTCCATACGTTCGTGGTCAGGGCTAATGTAAACAGCCGGGAAGGCTTCGGTCAGCGCGTCGACCAGGACTTCGGGAACAGGGCGCTGCTCCCGCCGTGCGGCGACCTGTGCCTGCCGGTAAACGTGATCAGGGAGAGTAAGCGTCACTTGTGTGCCCATACCTTTATTATACCAAGACCTCTGAGGTTTGCGGCAAACCTCAGAGGTCGATAACATAGACCCATGCCCCTCCACAGCGCCGGCCTCCTCCTCTACCGCCACCGCGACGACCGCCTCGAACTCCTCCTGGCCCACCCCGGCGGGCCGTTCTGGAAGGACAAGGACGAGGGGGCGTGGTCGATTCCCAAGGGGCTGTTCGAGGCCGACGAAGAGCCGCTGGCCGCCGCCCGGCGCGAGTTCCACGAGGAAATCGGCGTGGCCTTCGACGCGCCCGACGCCGCTTTCCTCCCCCTGGGCGAGGCGAAGCAGAAGGGCAACAAGATCGTCCACGCCTGGGCGCTGGCCCACGACCTCGACGTAACCACCATCACCAGCAACACCTACGCCGTCCAGTGGCCCAAAGGCACGTGGCGGCGCTACCCCGAAGTCGACCGCGCCGGCTGGTTCCCCATCCCTGAAGCGCGGCTGAAAATCCTCAAGGGGCAGGAGCCGTTCATTGATCGGCTGCTCGCGGCGCTGGGGGAATGAGCGCTGCTGCCGCAGGGGAGCGGGGGTGCAGGGGCGCAGGGGAGCCTTG
>NZ_JAYRVJ010000120.1:0-3525 GCF_041918635.1 Promineifilum sp. (SeqCode) | reverse complement strand
GGCTTCAAGAAAGATAGCGCTGTGGCCGACGCCACGTGGAAGCAGACGCGGTCGGCGACGCCGGCGGCTCTTGCCCTACGCCGCGCCTCGTCCACGGCCTGCGGGACGAAGTCGATACCATCTCCCACCCAGCCCCGCGTCGCCAGGTAGATAAGCGCCCGGCCATAGCCGCAGCCGAGATCGAGCGTCCGCCCCGGCGGCAATTCGGCCGCCAGCGCCTCGATCTCCGGCGGCGGCGCGACCTCGTCCCACGGCACACGCCCCTCTTGATACCTTCCTAAGAATCGATCATAAGCGCTCGGGCCATCGGTCATGGGCTGCTCCACTATGAGTGACGTTGAAAAACAGTTGCCCTACAATAGCAGAGGATAGCCTGCAACAAAAGTTAGAGAGCAGCATGACCCAGACCCATACCCGCGCGCATACGCCCCGCCTGTGGCGCACCCGGCGTCACATTCGGGCCAATTGGCCGAGTTTCTTCGCCCTCTATGGCGCGCTGGTGGCGGCCGTTTTGCTGCTGGGCCTGGGGCTGGCCGCGGGCTGGTACTCGTTCATCCCCTTCGCGCTGGCGCTCATCATGGTGGCCTCCTACTTCCTGGTCGCCGCGCTGTGGCTGGCCTACCAACTGCATGACGCGCCGGGGGGAACGGCGATGGATTTGTTGCTGGAGTATGGGCAGCCCCGGCCGGACGACAGACTTGTCTGCATCGACCTGGGGCTGAGGGAACCGGCCATCCTGGTCGCCCAACGCTTGACCACCGGCCAGGCCACCGTTATCGACGTGTACAACCCCCAATCGAACCTCGGCGGCACGTTGCGGCGCGCCCGCGCCCGCTCGCGCAAGCCACCGCCCGACCCCCGGCTGAACTGGATCGACGGCAGAACCGGTCTGCTCCCCCTGCCCGACCGGAGCGTCAGCGCGGTGTATCTGCCCCACATCTTGTCGGAGTTCTGGCTGCTGGAGGAGCGGGATCAACTACTGCGCGAAGCGTGGCGCATCCTGGTTCCCAACGGGCGGCTGCTGCTGGCCGAGCGCGTGCGCGCCCGATCACATCTGCTGCTGGCGGTCATGATCACCCGGCCGTTGCCGCCGCCCGAGCAGTGGCGCGATCTACTGGCGAAGGCCGACTTCATCGTGCAGCGCGAAGAGATACTGCGCGGCCTTGTCTACTGCGTCCGCGCGGACAAACCGTCGCCCACCGCCGCCCGGCAACTGGCTCTAAACCTCGAGTACCTGTAGGGGCGCACCCGCGTGTGCGCTCTGGGCAGACACGCAGGTCTGCCCCTACTGCGTCACAATTTGCGCCATCCCCGCTCAATCTCCTCGCGCGTCAGCCGTTCCTGATCCAGCATCCACCCCAACAGCGTGGCGCACCGTTCGGTGAAGTGGTAGCTGTCCTCGTGCGCCAGGGCGACCGGCTGCTGCCACGCCGGGCTGTGCTCCAGCCGGCCGGGAGCCAGCACGAGAATCGCGTCGTGCGTCAGCGCCCGGAGATTGCTGATGTGGACCGACATCGGATGCTCGGCATGCACGACGTAGCGGTTGAGTAACGTGAAGCCGGCGTCGTACAGGGTTGTTGTCAACGCCGCCCAGGCCCGCGGCTGCCAATGGTGGAAGGTAAAGATGAGTCGCCCTACCTCCGGCCGCAACACGCGGCGGCATTCGCGGAAGATGCCGGTTAGCAGGCGAACGTATTGATCGGCGCTGACCTCACGCTCGGAACTGACAGCCGCCGTCGCCCCGTCATAGTCCCAATTGGCCGCGTCGGGCACAAACTGGCGCAGCCAGACACGGAAGAAGGCCGCCAGATCGCCATACTGGATGCTGTCGTAGTAAGGCGGGTCGGTGACCACGGCGTCGATGCTGCCGGTCGCCGCTGGCAGCGCTGTGGCCGAACCCTGCATCAGAAAGAAGCGCCGCTCCCCGCCGGAAAGCGCGGCAGCCGCATCGACCTCCTCACCTCCGTCCCGCTCGCCGGGGATAGGGACGAAGCGCGGCCGGCCGGCGCCCAGATCGCGCTCCACCGGCGCGGCAGCCCAGACGCGGGCGCGCTCGATGCGACTGTGAAAGAGCTTGCACAGCGTGCCGGACGCCCGGCGGGGGTAGATCGGGTTGGTTTCCAGCGCAGTGTAGGGGAAGGCGTAACCGTGGTGGGCGAAGGCGTGGCGCACCGCCCCGGCGCGGCGCTGGCCGGCCCCTTTATAGCCGCACAGCATCGAGTTGAACTCCAGCGACGTAGACACCAACAGGGCCAGGTTGAGCCGGATGATGGGGTCATCGCTCGGCAGATGGTGGATGACCTCTTGCAGGAAGATCAGTTGGCGACTGGAAAAGAGGTCGAGATAGCTGCCGATGCCCCGCCGCACCAGGTCAACCGACTTATCGCCGGGGACGACATCGAAGTCGCCAGCTGGAAACGCCAGGGCGGCCCGCCGTTCGTCGGCGCGAGCGCGCCGACGGCGGTCAGCGCCATCGGGCGGCTTGTAGAACAGCCCGTGCTCCGCGCAGTGGCTGGCGATGAGCAGCATCTCGTAGCGGGCGAAGTAGGGCCGGTCGATCAGTTCTTCATACCGTTCGCCACAGTGTGCACACGTCTCCTGCCGCTTCTCAACGAGGCGCAGCCCGGTGGGCCGGCACTCATGGGCGGGCGCATCGACCGCGCCACAAGCCGGGCACAGACGGATCGCGCCGTCTGCCTGCTGGCGAATGGTCAGCGAATCGACCACCAGCACGTCGCCGCAAGCGCAGCGGCGGCGCAACCCATAGAGCGCGTGCCACAGCGGCGTCGCCGCGCTGCACGTGGGACAACTGGTCAGGAACAGATCGCCCAGGCTGTCCGCCAGACAGTCGTGGAAGCGATCAAAGGCGGCGCGCAGGGCGGCCGGCGGCCGGTCGGTCAGGCTGGCCCGCGCTTGCAACACAGGGATGGGGTCAACGTCCACGCCCATAACGCTGGCTCCCAGGCGCAGCGCCTCGTGCAGCGTCGTCCCGCCGCCCATCATCGGGTCGAGGATGACCTTGCCCGCCAGGCCCAGCGGGGTGTAGTAGGGTGCGTGGGCCGCATCATCCACCAGCCCCTTGAGGATGAGCCGAAATGTGCTGCCGCAGCGCCGCCCCCACCACTTGTGCAAGTAGGTATTGGGACGATAGTTGTGCTTGTTGTACGTCTCAAAGCGCGCCAGACGATCGGCGAAATCCGCGTCGAAGGACGCGTCGATGGACGGCTTTGGGGTTGGGACAGACATCGCACGTATTGTAGCAGATCAGTCGCTTTACCAAATGACACGCATCATGGTAACATCGTCTTGTTTCCGATTGTTTCACCTATCCTCAATAGACCGGTATTCATAGACAGGGCAGACCCCACAG
Source organism: Promineifilum sp. (SeqCode) (assembly GCF_041918635.1). NCBI lineage: Bacteria > Bacillati > Chloroflexota > Ardenticatenia > Promineifilales (SeqCode) > Promineifilaceae (SeqCode) > Promineifilum (SeqCode) > Promineifilum sp. (SeqCode). The sequence goes on along the minus strand of NZ_JAYRVJ010000120.1, from coordinate 155 downwards.
GCCGCTTCTACAAAATCTGTGTCATCTGTGCAATCTGTGGATGCTTCTTGACTTATGAACGACATTCAAGAGTTCTCTCGCCAAGTCCTGGACAACGTGGAGCGCGTCATCATCGGCAAGCGGGACGTGCTCGAATTGATGATGATCGCCATCCT
>NZ_JAYRVJ010000119.1:0-18798 GCF_041918635.1 Promineifilum sp. (SeqCode) | reverse complement strand
GTTGACGGAACTTCCGGTACAGGCGGACAGACCTGCATCCTGGTGGCGCCAGATGGATTTGAACCATCGACCTAGGGCTTATGAGTCCCCCGCTCTACCACTGAGCTATAGCGCCAAATTCAAGCACTATTATAGCGCCTCTGTGGGCGATCGGCAAAATCGTAGCACAGCCTGTCAGGCTGTGGCGGCGTCGGTCGAGGCGCGAAGAAGCAGCCGCAGCTGCAGCAGCCAGGACAGGCTGTGTGACTAGCGCGCCAACCCCGCCAGCGGAAACGGCACAAAGACCAGGAAGAACAGCGCCAGCGTGAACACGGCCAGCACGCGCCGGCGCGGATCGAGCGTGCTCACGTCTTCCAGCGGCCGGGCGTGGATGCGGCCGAAAACCAGCAGCAGGAAAATCCACAACAGCCACGTAATGACCAGCAGGCCGCGCACGTAGGAGAAGAGCGTAATCAACACCAACCCGAAGATGGCCGGCCAGAAGAAGCCGCGCGACCGCGGCCCGAACAGCGCGTAGGCCACGTGCCCGCCATCCAACTGGCCGACCGGGATGAGGTTCAGGCCGGTGACGAACAGGCCCACCCACCCCGCCCAGGCCACCTGGTTCAGATACACGTCCTGGCCGCCGCCGGGCAACACGCGGTCGAAGACGGCGAACTTGATCAGCAGGTAGAGGAGCGAGTTGCCCTCGAACGATTGGCCGGGGAAGATGGGGCCCAGATCGGAGGTCGCCAGGCCGTAGAACAGCAACGGCAGGGCAAACACCAGCCCGGCCAGCGGCCCGGCCGCGCCCACGTCGAATAGCGCCCGGCGGTTGTTGACTGGCCCTTGCAGGCGAATGAAGGCCCCCAGCGTGCCGAACAGCGAGAACGGCATGGGAAGGAAGTAAGGCAGCGTCACCGGCACGCCGTGATAGCGGGCGGCGAAGTAGTGGCCCAATTCATGCGCGCCCAGGATGAGCAGGATGCTGAAGGCGAACGGCCAGCCGTGCCAGGGCTGCCGCCAGGCCAGGTCGTAGGAGCCAAGCTCGTAGGCCGCCCCAACGACCAGCGTCGAGAAGATGGTAGCCAGGAAGAGAACCAGGTTGATGATCCAACGCGAGCCGGGATGGTCGAACACCACCGGCATGGCGATCAGGGCGGAGCGTGCTTCATCCTCCCGGTTGACGACCGGCGTGTAGCCGTGGCGCTCGAAGCGTCGCCGCAACTCGTCGTAACACTCGGCCGGATCGCAGCGGAACCGGCCGCGGAAGCGCACGTGCTCCTTGTCGGGGTAGTCGAGGGTGGTGTCTTCGACGACGAACAGATCGGCGATGTCGCGACGCAGCGCGTCGATCTCCGCATACACCGGCGGGACGACCGGCGGTTGAATCTCTTCCATTGTGGCTGACCTGGGATCAGGAACCCATTCCCGGCTCGTCGGCCGGCAGCTCAGCGGTTCCCTCGACCGCGGCCTCGTCATCATCTCCCCAACTGACGATCCAGATGCAGGCCCCGGCCACCAGCGTCGTGATCAGGAAGAGCCAGAACCACTGCATCGGCAGCAGGCCGACATCGCGCGCCTCGAAGATGAGGATGGCGTTCATACCGACGGCCAACACGATCCAGGCCGCGAGATTAGAATGGCGAAGGACCCAACTCTTGATAGCTTGCATGAGGCTGTAACTATAAGCCAATAGCGGGGGAAATGCTACTTGCTTGCCTGAGAGAAGAGTGAAGAGAGCTCACGCAAAGAGCGCGAAGAAGCAAAGAACGCCAAGAAAAGACTCTTCTTGGCGTTTTTTGCTTCTTTGCGCTCTTTGCGTGAGCTCTTCAGGCCAATGGCAACGCGGCCCACGCCTTGTTAAACTGTGCCTCGGTGTCGCGCAGCAGGCCATCAGTGTAGATGACCACGTCGGCGCGGGCGATCTTGTCCGCTTGGGGGTTCTGGGCGTCCACGCGAGCGGCGGCATCGGCCTCATCCAGGCCGCGACAGACGCGCAGCCGGCTCAACTGGGTCTCGCGCGAACAAGCTGTCACCCACACCTGGCTGCATACCTCTGCCAGCGGCCCTTCCAGCAGCTTAATGGCCTCGATCATCACGACCGGCGCGTCGGCGTCAGCCACGCGGCGGGCGATCTCGCCCCGGACAGCCGGGTGCAGGATGCCTTCCAGCCGGCGCAGCGCCGCCGCGTCGCCGAAGACGATCCGGCCCAGCGCGGCGCGGTCAACGCGCCCATCGGGCCGGCGCACGTCGGGGCCAAACGCCGCGGCCACCGCCTCCTGGATAGCCGCGTCGCCGTCGAGCAGTTCATGGACGACACGGTCGGCGTCGATGGTCAGCGCGCCGCGCTCGGCGGCCAGGCGCATGACGGCCGACTTGCCGGTGGCGATATTACCCGTCAGCCCGATGATCGCCCGCCTCATGCGTCAGCGCCTCCCAATCATTGAAAAGTTGTTCCAGCCGGTCTTCGGCCGCCGCGTAGTCGCCGGTCAATCGCTGCAACGCGACGAAATCCTGCGCCGCCGCTGCGGCCTGGAGCGCTTCGCTCAGCCCTGCCAGCGCCGCCTCCGCGTCAGCGATGCCCGCCTCGGCCGCGGCCAGGGCCTCGACCCGCCGGCGTTGCTCGTTCTTGCTCAGCCGGGTGGACGCGCCGTTGCCACCCAATTCCGGAGCGGCCGGCCCGGTCGGGGCCGCCACGATGGGAGCCGGCTTGCCCGCGCGCGCCGCCAGAAACTCCTGGTATGGCCCCTTGAAGATCTCCAGCCGCGCCCCACTGCGCTCGTCCTCTTTCAGCTCCCATATCTGACTGGCCAGGCGATCCACCAGGTAGCGGTCGTGGGTGACCAGCAAGATCGTGCCGTTAAACGCCTCCATCGCCGACTGCAACACCTCCTGCGACATGATGTCCAGGTGATTGGTCGGCTCGTCGAGCAGCAGGAAGTTGGCTTCCTCCAGCACCAGGATGGCCAGCGCCAGCCGCGCCCGCTCCCCGCCGCTCAGCGTGCTGATCTGGCTGAACACGTCGTCGCCGCGGAACAGGTAGCGGGCCAGGTAGTTGCGCGCCTCGCTGATGGTCAACTCCTTGTGGCGCAACAACTCGTCGAGCACGGTCGCCTCGGGACGGAGCGCCTCCTGCGCCTGGGCGAAATAGCCGATCTTCAGGCTCGCGCCCAGCGTCAGGCGGCCGGCCAGCGGCTCCAACTGGCCGAGGATGATCTTGAGAAAGGTCGTCTTGCCCGTACCGTTAGGGCCAATGAGCGCGGCCGTCTCCTGCCGGTGAAGCTCCAGTTCCCTGACGGTGAACAGGGGCCGGCCCGGGTAGCCAACGGTCAGGTCGGCGGCGCGCAGGACGATGTTGCCGCTGCGGAAGGCGGCGTTGAGGCGCATGTTGAGCACGGGCGGCCGGGTCGGCGCGGGCAGCGCGGCGACGGCCGCCTGTAACTCGGCCAGCGTGGATGCCGGCCGCTTCAGGTCAAGCTCGCTGGCGATATGGCTCCAGCCCTTGCTGCCCAGATCGCCCAGCGTCGCCAGCCCACCGGCGCGCACCGCCTCCACCTCGCGGCTCAGCCGCGACAGCTTACCCCAGGCCATCTGCGTGCGCTGGCCGGAGATGTTGCGGCGGATGAAGTCGATCTCCTTGGCGACGTGCTCCTGGAATGCCTCGTACTGGTGTTGCAGCCGCTCCCAGCGATCCTGGCGCTGCGTCACATAGGCGCTGTAGTTGCCGCGGTAGCTCTCCACGCCGCCTGAACTCATTTCCCAAATAGTGTTGGCGACGCGATCGAGGAAGTAGCGGTCGTGGCTGACAACCAGCGCCGCGCCCGGCCAGGTGTTGAGCGTGTTCTCCAGCCACTCGATGGCCTGTACGTCGAGATGATTGGTCGGCTCGTCCAGGATGAGCAGGTCAGGCGATTCGAGCAGCAGCCGGCCCAACAGCACGCGCGTCTTCTGGCCGCCGCTCAACTGGGTGAGCGGCTGGCTCCACGCCTCCGGCCGGAAGCCCAGGCCGGTCAGCACCATGCGGATGCGCGTCTCGTACTCGTAGCCGCCGGCCACCTCATACTGCACCTGCAAACGGCTGTACTCCTCCAGCAAATCGTCACCCGCGTCGGGCGCGGCCATGTCCGATTCCAGTTGGCGCAGACGCGCCTCCATGTCACGCAAGGCGTCGAAGACGGTCAGCATCTCCTCGAACACGGTGTGATTGGCGCTCTGGCCTATGAAGGTGTCCGACGACTCCTGCGAGAGGTAGCCGATGCGCGCGCCGCGGGCCAGGTGGACGTTGCCAGCCGAGGGTTGGGCCTTGCCGGCCAGGATGAGCAGCAGCGTCGTCTTGCCGACGCCGTTAGGCCCCACCAGGCCGATCTTGCCGTCGCGCGGCACGCTAACGCTGACGCCGCTAAAGACGTCGTACTCGCCGAAGGATTGTCCGACGCGGATCGCGTTTAAGACTGCCATGGCCCTCGATTATAGCGCTATTTGGTGGAGCGGGGGAACAGGGGTGCAGGGGGGTAGGGGAGAATGGGCCGCAGATGAACACGGATAGGCGTCGATCAGCGCGTTACTCTTCTCCGGCCAGTTGCCGCTCCAGCGCGTCGGCGCGGTCGAGAGCGCCCGGCCAGTTCGAGAGGCGGTAGTAGCCAATGGCGGCGGAGGGGTCGCCGCGCGCTTCGGCCAGTTGGCCCGCGCCCAGACAGCCATTGGCCCCCGGATCGCCGTGGCGGCAGGCTTGCAGAAAGGCCTCGAGCGCCGCGGTATCGTCGCGCCCGCGCAGTAGTTGCGCCAGCGCCAGCCAGCGGCGGCCGTCGGACGGCGCAAAATTGAGACCCAGGCGGTACAGCGCAATGGCTTCGTCGGGGGCGGACGGATGGGCGTTCGCCTGGGCCACCAGGGATGCCAGCCAGAAATAGCCGTCGGCGCTGCCCGGCTGCGCGGCGATGGCCTGCCGGGCCAGGTCGGCGTCGTCGGGCGCGAGGACGGCCACATAAGCGATGTAGTCGGCTGAGCAGCCGAATAGCCGCGCCCAAGCCGCGGCCCGCTCGGTCTGGTCGCCGGCGGCGTGGTGCGCCAGCCCCTTGTAGTACTCGGCGCGGCAGTTCCCATCGGCCAGCGCCAGGGCGGCGCGGCCAGCCTCGACCGATTCGGAGCGCGGATCGAGCAGGGCATTCGCGGCCAGTTCCCCGGCGCTATTGACCGGCAGCGCCAGCCAGGCGGCCAGCGCATAGAGCAGCGCCACGCCCCCCACTCCGGCCACCATCGGCCAGCGCGCCGGCGCGGCCTCGCTCACTTTGGGCCGGTCGGGACGCATAATCAGGCCCAGCAGGAACCAGAACGGCACACCGGCCAGCGTGCCCAGCGCGACGGCGTCAGTCAGGCTGTAGAGCGCGTGGGCCGCCAGCGCCCCTATCAACCCGGCCGCCCACGCGCGCGACAGGGTGCGCGCCGGCCGCGCCCGCACCAGCCGGGCGGCGGCCACGAAGGCGATGGCCAACAAGGCGATCAGCAGCGCCCCGCCAACCAGACCGAAATCGAGCGCCGTCTGGAGGTAGAGGTTATGGGCGTCCTCAATCGGCGCGGCGTCGACCGGCGGGATGAGGGGATAGACCAACCGGGATAGCGCGCCGAACGCGCCAAAGCCCATGCCCCACAACGGATGGTCGCGCACGCCGTCTATCGCTTGCGACCAGATGGCGAGTCGCGGCCCGATGACGCTCTGCCACGAATTGGCCCCGGCGAAGATAAACCAGTCGCGCAACGGACTCAGCCCGACGAGCAAGGCGGCCACGAGCAGGGCCAGCAGTCCCACGACGATCCACTTGCGATCTGGCCGCAGCGTCAGGACGTAGGCCACCAACGTCCCCAGGCCGGAGGCGATCAGCGCCGTGCGCGATTGGGTTAACACCAGTGTGACCAACAGCAACGACGTTAGCGCGGCCAGCGCCAGCAGCGTTCGCCGCCGCCCGCGCAGCAGGCAGCCGAGCGTCAGTGTCGCGGCGAACGGCACAAACAGGGTCAGCGCGCCGGCGATCTCATTGGTGGGCAGACCATCGCCCCAGCCCAACCGCCCGGCCAGTTGGCCGGTCTGCGGCAGATAGAATAGTTTATCGACGCTGCGCATGCCGAGCAGCCCCACCACGGCCGTAACCGCCCCCAGCGCCAGATAGAGCCGCGTCGGACTGCCCCAGGCGACACCCCTCTGACGCCATCGTTCCGACCGCTCGCGCGGCCAGTTGACCACGGCGAAGAAGAGCGCCAGCGACCAGAGCAACGTGGCGACGTGGGGCCAGGCGATGGCGCGCAAGGCCGGACCAGCGGCCAGGGATAGCGGCGCGCAGACAATCGCTAGAATAGCCAGCGGCAAGTTCAGCGGCGTCGGCCGGGAGAGCCTCCCCTCCGTGGTCAGCCGCAGCGCGAAGGGGATAGCCAGCGCCGCCAACGCCAGCATCACCACCGGCCGCGGAAACCAGCCCGACGCCAGCAGGAAAGGCGCGGTCAGCAGCAAGACGGCCGCGTGGACGCGGCCCGCGCGCAGCGCGGCGGCCGGCCTCTCGTGGGCGCTGGCGAAGGGCTTGTCCATAAGACGACCTGCTCAGAGATTGGCGTCCCAAAACGGCCAATGTTACGGCGCGGCCGGCGTAGGCGGCACGGCCGGCGTGGCCGTCGGCTGCGGCGGCGTGGCCGATGGCCTCGGCGGCGTCGCAGTCAACACGGCCGGCGTGGCCGTCGAGCGGGGCGTGGGCGTGGCGGGCGGCGGCACGACCGTGGCGGGCTTCGTCGGCACGGCCGTGGACGGCGCGCGGGACGGCTGGGGTGGCGGCTCGTCCGTGGCCGGCGCTTCGGGCGTGATGCCGTGCGCGGTGGCGACGATGATCACGATGGGCGTCGGCGTCGGGAACAGAACCGGGCGGCGCGTAGGCAGGCCAGCGGCGCGCGTGGCGGTGGGCTGTGTGCTTGGGTTGAGCGTCGCTGTTGGCTGGCCGAGGAGGGCGATGATGACGCCCACGGGCGGCAGGAAGAGGCTCTGGCCGGCCACCAGCGGTTGCGGCCCCAGGCAGTTGCCGACAATGAGTTCTTCCGGGGCGATGCCGCGCGACGCGGCCAGCAACTCCACGGTATCGCCCTCGACGACGACGTAAGGAACCCACCAGCCGACCGGCGCGCACTCCACCGGGGCCACCGCTCCGGCGAACATGGCCGTGGCCGTGGCGGCGATGCTGTCCAGTTCCGTCGTCGCCGTGGCCGCGGCGGGCGCGGTCGCCGCGCTGTCGCCCCCGGCCTCAATCGCGGTGGCCGGGATCGCGACCGTCGGCGTAGCCTGCCCCGTGAGATCAGCCACCAGAGCGCTCAGGTCGGCCGTGGGCGCCAGCGTCGGCATGGTCACCACAGCCCCTTGACGGCCGTCTTCCACGCCAGCCCGGCTGCCGAACAGCTTCAGCCGCGCCCCGCCGGCCAGGGCCAGAAGGGCCAGCAAGGCCAGACCGAGGAGCAGAATGCGCTTGTCCAGATGCCGCGACCGCGACAGCGCGGGGGGCGACTCCTGCGAGGGGTCGTAGGGCGCGAAGTCACGCGCTGGCGCCGGCGTCGGCGAGGGAGGCGCTGCGGGAGCTGGGGCCAAGTGGGCCGCGCCCACACCCAACGCCAGGCCCGCCCCACCGAACGCCGTGGCGGCGAACAGGTCGTCATCCGCGCCCACCGGCTGGGGCGCCTCGGCCACCGCTGGCGCTGCCGCGGCCAGCGGCAGTCCGGCGGGCGCTTTCTCCGGTTGCGCGGCGTACTGCTGAAAGACCGGACACATCACGTATTGGGCCGACAGACAGTAGTTTTCCTGATGGATGGAGCTAATCGGGATAGGGAAGTTTGTCCGAAAGCAGTGATTGGAGTCGGAAGGGAAAGCCAACGCCGTGCCCGGATCAGCCAGCGCGCCCACACAGGGGCAGCGGCCGGGCGCGGCGTCGGGGTTGCCGACCGACTGGGGCCGGCGGGGCAGAGGTGGCCGATAAGTGGTGCTGCGTTGCATGTCTCTCTACATTCCATTACTCGTCCGGTAAAGCGAAACCACAGAGCTCGCGGGGTCTTCGATAGCGCGGCTGCGGACAAGCTCTGTGGTCACTCTCTACAGGTTATTTCGGTACGGGCTTGTTCGTCACAAGCGATAGTCCGTCGCGCCTGGATCATACCAGTTGCCCGCGCCTCTCCTCATGGAAAAGCGGTGAACAGGTTGTGAAGCGCGCGTGAAGACGGGAACGGCGATCCATTGCCCGACTACGATGACGTCTCCTCGCCGATGCGTCCGTTCACCGCCTTGCCGTTGCTGAACAGAGCGATACCCTTGGCGCGCCCGTTGGCGGCCGGCGAGGTCTCGGCCGGCTGCGTCTCGACCGAGTAGGCCGGCGAATCGCTGTCGTAGCGATAGTAGCCGTAGTAGTTGGCGCTCTTGCGCGGCACGCGATTCAGGACGACCCCGACGACGTGCGCGCCCGCCCGGTTGAGTTGGGCCAGCAGGGCGCGCGCCGCTTCGGCGTGGGTTTTGCCCGGCTGGATGACCAGCAAGACGCCGTCCACCTTGGCCGCCAACACGGTCGCGTCAGTGACAACGAAAGGCGGGCTGTCGATGACCACGACGGAGGCCGATTCGACCAATCGGGCCAGGATGTGACTCATGCGGGCCGAGCCGAGCAGTTCAGCCGGATTAGGCGGCAGGCTGCCGCTGGTGATGACGGCCAGGTCTTTCACCTTGGAGTAGCGCGCTACGTCGCGGATGTCCATCTGGCCGCGGAACACGTCGCTCAGCCCGACCTGGTTGGTCATGCCCAGCGCGCGGTGGACGCGCGGCCGGCGCAGGTCGCCTTCCAGCAGGATGACGCGCTTGTTGGCCTGGGCGATGACCGCCGCCAGGTTGCTGGCTATGGTAGTCTTACCCTCGCTGGAGCCGGGGCTGGTGATAAGGATGGTCTTCAGCGGCTTGTCGACGCTGGCGAATTCAAGGTTGGTGCGCAGGGTGCGGAACGTCTCAGCCATTGGCGAACGTGGATTAGCGGCTACGTAGGGCATGCCCTCGCTTTTCTCCACAGCCGCCTCGTTGGCGACGTAACCCACCACCGGCAACCCCAGGACGTTGGCGATGTCCTGCGGCGTCTTCAGCGTGTCGTCCAGATATTCCAGCGTGAAGGCGATGGCTCCGGTGACCAGCAGGCCGATCAGCGCGCCGAGGATGATGTTGCGCAGCGGCCCCGGCTGGATGGGCAGCGGTGGCGGCGTGGCCTTCTCCACCTGCACCACGTTGGGCGTGTTCTGCAGCCGGGCCAGGCGGACGGCCTCGTAGTTGCTTAGCAGCGTCGAGTACAGTTGGCGGTAAAGCTCTAGATTGGCCTGCTCCAGGTTCTGCGTCGCGGCCGGCTCGGTCAGCGCGGCCGTCTCCTCCGGCAGCACCAGCTTGAAGTAGCTCTCCTTAGCCAGGTCGAGGACGAACTGCTTCTGCGCCAATTGGGTGCGCCTGTCGTTGAGCTGCTCGCGCTGCTCCGGCGTCAGCGGCGTCGGCAGTTGGTTGGGCAGCACGTCCGGCGTCAGGTCGTCGATGTCCTGCTCCAGCCGGGCGATCTCGCCTTGCAGGGTGAAAATCTGTTGCTCCAGTTCCACCTTGCGCTGTTCGGTAGCGAGTTGCTTGGCCTCACTGTTCTGCTCGGAACGCTGCTCGATATTCTGCTCCAACTGGCCCAATTCGCTCTCGATCTCGTTGACCTGGAGTTCGAGGCTCTGCTCGGAGGAGGAGAAGCGCGACATCTGGAGCGCCTCGTTGTACTCAATGAGCACTGCGACCAGCGTGTTGGCGATGAGCGCCGCCTGCTCCGGATTGGTGTCGCGCACCGTAACTTCCAGCAAGCCGGTGTCGCGCACGCGGACGGCCTTGATGGTCGATGCCCGCACCGTCTGGCCGACCTTCTGGCTGACGGACTCCAGGATGGGCTGTGTGAGCAGCAGTTCCATGTAGGTGTCGGCCAGTTCCTTGTCGTTCAGATCGTTGACGTTGGAGACGTTGTTACCGAGCGGTTCCATGACCATCACCTTGGTGCTGGCCAGGTATTCGGGCGTCTGGTAGAGACTGAGGACGTAGCCCGCGCCGCCGCCAACGATGAGGCCGATGACCAGCAGCCACGACCACCGTCTAAACATGGTAAGAATCAACTTCAATTCCATAGTGACAACCTGTACTGCTTCTACCGGGGTCAGACACGTGACTCTGCCCCAACAACCGATAAAGAATAATACCGATACTCAGTGTGGCCCGGCGCGCCGCCTAGCCTTTATATTGAAGCATAGATGGCTGACGGACTATCTAACGGCGCTTCGGCCGGCTCCAGCGCTGCATCCAGCGACTTGGCGACGGCGGCCACCACCAGTTCGATGTCGGCCGCGGTCAACGCCGGATAGAGCGGCAGCGTCACCTCGCGCGCGCCGACCGCCTCGGTGACCGGCAGCAGCGCCCCACGCCCCGCCTCGGCATAGTGACTGAAATGATGGACGGGCGGGTAGTGGATGCTGGTCTGGATGCCGCGCGCCTTCATGGCCTCCATGAACCGCTGCCGGTCGGCTTCCGCCGGCAGCAAAATGGGCCGGATGTGGCAGGCGGGAACGGCCCCGCTCCCTGCAGGAGCCGCGTAGGGCAAGCCGATGGTGGGAGTTACATCCGCCAGTAACTCGCAATAGAGGGCGTCGAGCGTCCGGCGGCGCTCGTTGTTGGCCGCCAGCTTGCCCAACTGGACGCGGCCGATGGCGGCCCGTATCTCGTCCATGCGGTAGTTATAGCCGGGGGCGACCACGTCATAGCTCCAGGCGTGCCCCTTGTGGCGGTCCCAGGTCAGGCTGGTCATGCCGTGAGAGCGCAGCAGCCGCAACCGCTCGGCGATGGCGTCGTCGTCGGTGGTCAACATGCCTCCCTCGCCGGTGGTCATGTTCTTGTTCGAGAAGAAGCTGAAGCAGCCGATCCGCCCCCACGCGCCCAGGGACCGGCCGTCCAGCGTCGCTCCCGGCGCGTGGGCCACATCCTCGACCACGTCCAGCCCGTGCCGCTCGGCCAGCGCCAGCAACGCCGGCATGTCGGCGGCGTGCCCGGCGTAGTGGACGACGACGATGGCCCGCGTGCGGGATGTGATACGCGCCGCCACGTCGGCCGGCGACAGACTGAAATCCGCCTCGCTCCGGATGTCGGCGAAGACGGGCGTCGCTCCACTGTAGCGTACAGCGTTGACCGTGGCGACGAAGGTCAGCGAGGGCACGATCACCTCGTCGCCCGGCCCCCAACCGAGCGCCAGCCCGGCCAGGTGGAGGGCGGCAGTGCAGTTGGCAACAGCCAGGGCGTGGCGCGAGCCGGTCAGGGCGGCGAACTCGGTTTCGAACTCGGCTGTCACCCCGCCCATCGTCAGCCAGCGGCGGCGCAGTACGTCGAGGACAGCCGCTTCCTCCGCCGCCCCCAGGTCAATGTCGGCCAATGGGATACGCCAGTTCATATCGTCAGTCCGTCCCCCGGTACCCCTCGCGGCTGGTGTAGCGCCCGTTGCCGTTGACCGCCAGAGGCAGCGCCGCCTCGTCGGACAGAAATTCGGCTTTCATGCGGTCGAAGTCCTCAACGGCGCGCTCGTAGTCGTCGGGCCGCCCCAGGTCTTGCCAGTAGCCGTCGAACGAATAACCGCTGACCGTCTCGCCGGCGGCGATGAGGCGCTTCACCAGGTCGGGAAAATCCAGGTAGGCGTTGGTCGGAATGAAGCGCAGCACCCGCGGCTCGAAGACGTAGATGCCCATGCTGACCATGAAGTCGTAGGTCGGCTTTTCGATGTAGCCGGTCACGCGGCCGTCGCCGTCCTGCTGGATGACGCCCAGGTCGATGTGCACCTGGCGGCGATGCATGGCGATGGTGGCCGCGGCGCCGCCGCGCCGGTGGTGGGCCAGTAGTTCCTGGAGCGGCAGCGTCGTCAGCACGTCGCCGTTAGCGACCAGGAAGGTGTCGTCCAGGCCATCGACCAGCGACAGCGGCCCGGCCGTGCCCAGCGGAGCGTCCTCGTAGCTATAGCTGAGGCGCATGTCCAGGCGTTGCCCGTCGCGGAAGAAAAGGCGCAATAACTCGGCCAGATGCCCCACGGTTAGCACAGCTTCAGTGACGCCGGCGCGCCGCATCTGGCGCAGCAAAATCTCCAGGATCGGCATGTCGCCGATGGGCATGAGCGGTTTGGGCAGGATGGTCGTGTACGGTCGAAGCCGCGTGCCCTTGCCTCCCGCCAATATCACTGCTTTCATCATGCACTCTCCTGTCGCGGCCCGGATGGTTGTTCGTAATCAGGCGATTCATCGCCGTTCTTTGCTCGGGAGAGCAGAACGGCGATGAATCGCCTGACTACGAACCGTCAAATCTCGTACCGGCCAACCCGATAGAAATCCAGATGCTCGCCGATCCAGCGGATCGTCTCGCGTAGACCGTCATCGAGCGACCAGGCCGGCTGCCAGCCCAGCGCCGATCGCGCCCGTCCATTGTCCGACAGCAGGCGCAACACTTCGGACTTGTCCGGCCGCAGCCGCTCGGCGTCGGCGGCAACCTCCACCGGCCGACCGACGAAGCCGATGACCCGCTCGGCCAGTTCGCCGATGCTGATGTCCACGCCCGTGCCCAGGTTGATCTCCTCGCCGAGCACATCAGGCGCGTCGGCGGCGCGCAGAAAGCCATCGACCGTGTCACCCACATAGGTGAAATCCCGCCGCGCCGTCAGGCTACCCAGCCGGACGCAATCGGCCGTCAGCGCCTGAGTGATGATGGTGGGAATGACGGCGCGGGCCGACTGGCGCGGGCCGTAGGTGTTGAAAGGCCGGATGGTGACCGCCGGCAGGTTGTAGGCGCGGTAGAAGCTCTCTACCAGTTTGTCGGCCCCGATCTTGCTGGCCGAGTAGGGTGACTGCCCCTGGAGCGGATGGCGCTCGTCCATCGGCGTGAATTGGGCCGTGCCGTAGACCTCGCTGGTGGAGGTGTGCACCAGCCGGCCGACGTTGTGCGTCCGGCAGGCCATCAGCACGTTGAGCGTGCCCATGAAGTTGGTTTCGGCCGTCTCCATCGGGTGGCGGTAGGAGTAAGGGATGGAGATAATCGCCCCGAGGTGATAGACCACATCGACGCCGGCCACGGCGCGATCCACCGCGCCCGTGTCGCGCAGGTCGCCGGCGATCACGTCCAGTTCGCCGGTGATCTCGGCCGGCAACTGGCGCAATAGCCCGGCGTCGCCGCGCGAATTGTAGCGCACAAAGGCGCGTACGCCGGCCCCGGCCCGGACGAGGGACTCGACCAGGTGGCTGCCGATGAAACCGCCCGCGCCCGTGACCAGAACGCGCCTGCCAGACCAGAGATTCATTTCGTTTGCGTGACTCCTGTTAGGCCCGACGTTCGGGCGTAGGGGCGGGTTTGAAAGCCCGCCCCTACCCTTGACGGACAACCATCTCTAGACGCGCCCAACTTGATGCTGAACGACCGCCTCCTGGCGCGTGGGCGCAACGCGCGTGGACGCAACCATGGCCTGAATTTGCTCGTGAGCAGCGTCCCACGCCTGGGCTTGCATCAGGCCATCGAGCTCAACCAGCCACTTTTCCAGATGAGGGCTTTCGTCTGCCGCCGCAACTGGCTCCTGAGAGCGGCCGGAGTCGGTCACGCCTAAGCCCGTCAGATCCAGTTGCGCCCGCAGCGCGGCCAGTACGTCGGGCAGGATGGCCGTCTGGACACCCGCCGCGTGGCACAACCGCAGGATACGCTCCTTCTCTGCCGGCTGAATCTTCTCGATGGCGTAGAGGATCAGGCCCACGTCGTGCTGGCGCACTAGCCGCGGGATGTCGGCCGTGTTGCCCAACACGCGCAGACCGCCGATGCGCGCCCCCTGCTTGCGGGGCGCGTCGTCGATCATGCCGATGATGGTGAACACCTGGCCCAGTTCGGCTTTGCGCAGCAGATAGGCCGCCAGATGCCCCACCTCGCCCGCGCCGACGATTAGCACCCGCTCGCCCACCGCCGATGACCGGCTGCGCAGGTTGATCCAGTGCGCCGACAGACCGGTGATGATGCGCATGCGATAGCGCATGAACACGAAGCCCAGAAAGGCCAGCACGCCGCTGACCAGGATCAGTCCCGATGGCAATAGCCGGTAACCCAGATAGGGCACGCTGATCGCGCGCGGCTCCCAGAGCATGTTGGCGACGACCAGAATCGCTGTAGTCAGGGTGGAAGAGACGGCCAGAGAGATGGCGTCGTTGATGTCGGCGCGCGACCAGATGACGCGACCAATACCCAGCAGCGCGTTGACCAGGCTGAAGATGATGGCGATGAGCAGGGCCACGGTCATGGCCGTGCCCCAACCCAGTTCCAGCGGCCCATTACTGCGCCAGATAACGCCGGCCACAGCCACCGCACCGAACGCCGACAAACTGTCGAGCACGAACCAGGAGAAGTAGCGGCTGATGAACCGCGCCAGCGGCCCCCAGAACAGCAGGTGTTCCGGTACGCGCTTGGTCTTGAGTTGCGGCAGCAGCGCCATCAGGGTCCAGAAAATCACGTCAAGGTCGGTCAGCAGCGAGCGGTGGTGGATGTAAAGCAAGTCCAGACGCAGCTTGCTGGGCAGGATGACCTTCAGGTATTGATCGACGACGTTGCTGGACTGCAACAACGCCTCCTCGTCGCGGTAGAGCACCGAGGCCGGGCTGGTGATGCCGGGCCGGACGGAGAGCAGCACCTCGCGCACGTCGGCCGGCCAGTGGATGGCGAAGCTTTCGTCCTCGGGCCGCGGCCCGACGATGCTCATGTCACCCTTTAACACGTTCCACAGTTGCGGCAACTCGTTGAGTTTGGTGTCGCGCAGCCAGTGGCCGAGCGGCGTGATGCGCGGGTCGCCCTGGCCGGTCACGCGCGGGCCGGTGTAGCTGGCAGCCGTCTCGTACATGGTGCGGAACTTGAGGATGCGGAAAATCCGGCCGCCGCGCCCTATCCGCTCGCCCCAGTAGAAAATGGGGCCGGGCGAGTCGCGCTTGATGAGCACGGCCAGCAGCAGGAAGGCCGGCGACAGGATGATGAAGCCCATCAGGGCCACGATCACGTCCATCACACGCCGCCCGGCGTTATCCAGCAGTCGCGACTGCTGGGAAAGTCCGGTATGGAGTTTCACGTTGGCCTTCTGTTGTGAGGCAATACTCTCGTTCATAACTCACCGGATCGGCCGGATAGCCGCCAGATAATGGGTGTTGAAAAGGCCCAACGCTTCGACACAGAGCGCCGCCGGCCACGAAACGGGCGCCAGCCGCCGGGCTAACGGCGGCGCAAGCGTGATACGGTCGAACCGGACGCGGCAGTCGGGAAAGTAGTCGCGAACCTCCTGGCGACGGATCCCTCTGGTCTGTTTGTTGAGCGGATTGAGCCAGAAGTCATACCACAGGATCAGCCCACCTGGCCTGAGCACGCGCCGCATCTCACTGGCGACAGTATAACAGACGTGCTTATCCAAAATCGATGAAAACACCGTGAATTGTAGAACCACGTCGAAGGAGTCGTCCGCGTAGGGCAGCTGGCCGCCATTGGCGCCGCTGATGGCGACATGGGGCAGGCGGCCGTGGGCGGTCTCCAGCCGGTCGGCCAGAATGTCCGCACCGTGCAACCGTTCGGGCCGGACGCCGTAACCCAGCCACTCCTGCAGCACCTCGCCGTTGCCGGAGCCGACCTCCAGCACCCGCTTGCCGACCAACGGCCAAACGCCCTCGCGCGCCAGGCAGGCCAGCACCGCCCGCTGGCGCTGTTGAATGGCGAACAGGTGGCCAGGATTGGCCAGGGAGTACTTATCGCTGCCGCCCAGCCGCGACTGGCGCTCAGCATAGGTGGCGCGCACGCGCTGCTGGTCGGCGCTGATGCGGGCGGCGATGCGGTCAGAGGTGATTCGGCGGGCGGTCATCAGGCGGCCTCTGTCCAAACGGCCCCCTGAGGGTCGTAGCTCAGGCGAACAGTGGCCCCGGCGGCCACGTCGCGCCGCGTCGCGCCGCCCGCCAGGGTGACGTTGCCGCCGGTAACCAGGGCAAAGGGCGGCCCGGCCACCAGGGTCACCACACCGCTGAACAGCGCGTCTGACAGGCCGTCCGCGGTCACCCAGTGAATGGCCGACACGTCAGCTGGGCCGCTCACGCCATAGGTATCATAGTTGCCGCTGAGCACCAGCGCCGGCCCCGCGGAAAGCGCCGCCGGGGCCTGGCCGGCGACCGGCGTCAGCCGGGCAAAGAAGGGCGCGGACGGCTCCAGCATCAGCAGTGGCTTCTCGTTCTGCAAGCGCTCGAAGCGGTTGCCCGCGCCGGAGAGTTTGCCGCTCCAGCTGTTCGCGCCGGTTCCCAGGGCGTAGAAGACGCTACCGCCGCTGACGGCCTGGAAGGTGCAGCGGTCGAGTTGCAGCCGGGCGTCGGCCGCCGGCCCTGTGTCGGTGCTGCGCAGGACAACGGCCCCGCGGTCGCCCGTCGCGCGCCCGATAAACAGACAATCCTCCACAAGCGCCTGACCATTGTCTACTTCCAGCGACACCGCCTGCGAGCCGTTATCGGGCCGGTTGTAGAAGGTGCAGTTGGCGACGCGGTAGCGGCTGGCCGCGCCAACACCCAGGTTCATGATCGTGCCCGACCCCTGATGGTAAAACTGGCAGTTCTCCACCGTCACGTCGATATCCTCCAGGCGTAAGTCAACCTGGGGCAATAAGCCGATTTTGGGAGCAAAGATGCAATTGCGGACAGTCGCTTTCCATGGAGAGTTACTGTAGGCTCCGATGAACGGCTCAGTCTTGCCGGGGTCGCGCGACGTGGTGAAGTAGCAATTATCAATGACCACATCGGAACGGATCTGAATGGCCGGCCGCCCTTCGAAGATGCAGTTGCGCACCTCAACGGTCGTTGCCACCTCGGCGCGATCCTGGGTGATGATCCCGCGACTGTTACGCGGGCCAAACCAGCAGCCGACGAAGCGCTGATACTCCGGGTCGCCGGCTACCTCTGACCCCTGGAATTGAAAAGCCCAACTGGTCGCGCCATCGAAACGGCAGTTCTCGACGTGAACCGAATTGTGGGGGTGGCAGTAGACCAGGTGCGAAAACTGGTTGTCGTGCAGGGTGCAATCGTAGAGGTGCAGCCGCTTGTGCCCCTCGGGAACCGTCCAGAAAGCGATGCCATACTGCCACCAGGGATGCAGGTCGCAGTCGCGCAGCGCCAGGAACAGTTCGCCCCGGCCGCCGTCCACGCCGGATGAGGGGGTGTAGATGCAGTGGGTAAAGCCCTCGATGTCCACGTTCTCGATCAGGCAGGCGTGATCGCGCGCGCCCGACTCGAAGAAGAGGCCCATGAACTCGAACTGCTCAACGGGCTGGTGCAAGTCCTCTTCCAGCCGCAAATCGGCCATCTGGAAGGCGCTGCCGCCGACGATGAAGAAGCCGGCGTAATATTTACCCGTGCCCGCTCCCTGCACTGTGAAGCGCAGGAGGGTGCTCGTCCGGCCGGCGCCGACGATGGTCAGGTTGCCATTGACCAGCAGCCGGTCGTGGTTCGGCTCCAGAATGATGCGGTAGAACTTGGCCGGGCGAGGCACGAACAGGGGCCGGCCGGCGGCGATGGCGGCGTCGATGGCCGCCTGGAACGCGGCGCGGTCGTTGGTCGTCCCGTCACCCTTCGCCCCAAAGGGCGCGGCCGTCACGTCGATAGGGCCGATCTGGGAAGCGCGTTGAGGCAATGCCCACGACGCACGGGACAGGGCCGCGCCGGGCAACGCCGCGCCAGGTAGAGCCGCTACCGCCGCCGCGCCCAACGCGACCGACGCATGCTGTAGAAACCGCCGCCGCGATATGCCCGTTTCCCGCTCTGATGAGCCTGTTCGCCTCATGCGTTTCCTCCCGAACGATGGCGTCTCTCGACAACTACTGCCTGTTAACGAGCGGGCTGCCAAGACCGGCCGGGGGCGCGAAACCGTCCGGCAAAACGGGCCAGCCCGGCCAGAAAGCCCAATCCATAACTCAGGTGCAAAATGGGGTGGATGATCAGCAACCGGGGCGCGTAGCGCCAACCATGGGCCTGGCCCAGCGACAGCGACGCCGCCAGATCGGTCACGGCGTAGAGCGCCAGCGTCAGCGCTAGCAGCCACCAGAACGGCCGGAACAGCGCCCCCAGCGCCGCCGACCCAACCAGCGCGGCCACGAACGCCGCCGGCACGAACTGCCGCAAGCGCATCTGGCGCGGGTGCTTCTGCATCACCCGCACCTTCCAGTAGCCGTACTGGTAATACTGCCGCCACAACGAGCGCAGGCTACTGCGGCTGTAGTAGCGCGAGCGGATGTCGGGCGACAGCAGAATCCGGCCGCCGCTCTTCAACAGGCGGTAGTTGTACTCGTCGTCCTGGTTGCGGACGAGTTCCTCGTCAAACGGACCCAGCCGCCCTAACGTCTCGCGGGGATAGGCGGGGAAGGCGACCGTCTCGACCAGCAGCGCCCGATCCTGAATCGTGCGGAAGGCCGAGCCGCCGACGCCGAACCAGGAACTCATCGCCAGGGCGATGGCCTGGGCCTCGTCCGTCTCGCCTACCGTCTCGATCGGCCCGCCGACGGCGTCGATGTCGTCCTCCAGTAAGTGGCGCACGCAATGGCTCACGTAGTTGGGGGCGATCTCGCAATGCCCATCGACGCGCACGACGATCTCGCCGCGCGCGTGGCGCAGGCCGATGTTCAGGGCCGGCGGCACAATGCGCGCCGGGTTGTCGATCAAGTACAGGGTGGGGCAGGTCGCCTGGAG
>NZ_JAYRVJ010000118.1:0-6461 GCF_041918635.1 Promineifilum sp. (SeqCode) | reverse complement strand
GTTCGCCTTGCAAAAGCGCCTGCTGCCCTGGGTGAACGCCAGCCTGGTCATCCTGCTCATCACCGGCTTTATCCAGATGACCAACGACGAGAACTACAACGGCTTTCTGGCTATCGACAGCCTGTGGGCCTGGGCCATGCTACTGAAGCACATCAGCTATGGCGGTATGGTCGCGCTGACCGCCTATCTGCAATTCGTCCTCTACCCCTCCATAAGCCGGCTGGCCCTGCTGACCGAGAGCCGTCCGGACCTGGCCGAAGCCGAAACGGCCAGGCTCTCCCGCCAGGAGATTCGCCTCCTGCGCCTCAACCTCGTCTGCGCCATGGCTGTGCTCCTGTTTACCGCCATCGCCACGGCCGTCTGAAGCGCAGACACAGAGTCCGCACCCTCAGATGCGGACGGCCAAAGCGGATGCGAACAGGCCAGGCCACAGAACGCGCATCTGAGAACGCGCACAACCTGCTACCTGCCACTTTTCACCCCTGCACCCCTGCACCCCTGCTCCCCTGCTCTCTTCCCCCGTGAAAAACCCGTAAGCCCGCCGTAAGTTTTTTCGTAAGCGAGCCGGCCTACACTATTGTCTAGGCGAATGGGCGTTGTCTCGGAAGGCAGCCCCACAGGACAATCAAGATGATTCAGGCTCCGGCAAGCAATAAAGCCAATACGATTCCGAATATCACGGCGCGACGGCTGCACCGTTGGCTCAAGCTGGGCCTTGATTACGCCCTGACCCTGCCAACGCTGCTACTGATCGCCCCCCTGCTGTTGACACTGGCCGCGCTCATCAAGCTCGACTCGCCCGGCCCGGTGCTCTACCGCCGGCGCGTCGTGGGCCGCCGGGGGCGCGAGTTCGACGCCTACAAGTTCCGCACCATGTACGTGGACGGCAACGACCGGCTCATCGCCAACCGCGACCAGTGGATGGAAGTGCTGAGCGGCGACATCGACGCCGACCCGCGCCTGACCCGCGTCGGCCGCTTCCTGCGCCGCTATGGCCTGGACGAACTGCCCCGCCTGTTCAACGTTCTGAACCGCACCATGTCGCTGGTCGGCCCGCGCATGATGACCCGCGCCGAGCTGCTCAAGTTCGGCCACCGCGTCGAGGGCTACTGCTCCGTGCTGCCGGGCATGACCGGCCTCTGGCAGGTCAGCGGCCACAGCCGTCAGATCGACGAGCGCGTCGAATTGGAGACGCAATACATCCAGAACTGGTCTATCTGGATGGACGTGCAGATTTTGATCCAGTCGGTGGTGGTGGCGTTTACGGTTCAGGCGTAGCGCTGTCCTCCCCTCATTGAAATGGACACCCCGGCCGGATTCGGCCGGGGTGTTTTTAGTTGTCCGAGTGATGGGCATTCGGCCCGCGCCGGAGTAACATAGGGAGATGCGCCATCTAGCGAGTGTAGCCCGGTGCTGACCATTGACGGCCGCATGGGCGAAGGCGGCGGCCAGGTGCTGCGCACGTCGCTCAGCCTCTCCGCCCTGACCGGCCGCCCCTTCCGGCTGGAGCACGTCCGCGCCAATCGCAGCAAGCCCGGCCTCCGCCCGCAACACCTGACCGCCGTGCGCGCCGTGGCCCGGCTATGCGGCGCGGCGCTGACCGGCGACGCCATCGACTCGCGCACGCTGGAGTTTCGCCCGGCGATGCCGCCGCAACCCGGCGTTTACACCTTCGACGTGACCGACGCCGCCCAGGGCGGCTCGGCTGGCGCGGTCATGCTCATCTTCCAGGCCATTCTCTGGCCGCTGCTGTGGGCCGGCGGCCGTTCCCACGTCACCCTGCGCGGTGGAACCCACGTCCAGATGAGTCCCCCTTTCCACTACATCGACCGCGTCGCCCGGCCCGCCTTCGCCCGCATGGGCGCGACGTTCGACCTGGAACTGAAGCAGTGGGGTTGGTATCCCATCGGCGGCGGCGTGGCGACGGCGACCATCGAGTCGATCCACCGGCTGGACGCGCCCCCCTTCGCCCACATCCCCGCCGAGCGCGTCGAGGGTGTGGCTGCCGTCACCAACCTGCCCGCTGACATCCCGCAGCGCATGGCCGGCCGGGCGACCAACCTGCTGACCGCCGCCGGCCACCGGGCCAAGATCGAGCCGCGCCGCGAGAACGGCGCGGGGCCGGGCGCGGGCATCTGCCTGTGGGTTCCTCAGGGCGGCTTCAGCAGCCTCGGCCGGCGCGGCCTGCCGGCCGAGCAGGTGGCCGAGGCCGCGGTTGCGGAAACGCTCGCTTTCATAGACAATGGGGCCATGGTCGACCGGCATTTGGCCGACCAGTTGTTGCTGCCGTTGGCCCTGGCTCATGGCCGGACGCGCTACACAACCGACCATCTGACCTTGCACACCCTGACCAACGCCGAGCTATTGCGGCGTTGGGTGGACACAACCATTGACATCACCGGCGACCTGGGCGGCCCGGCGGAGATCGACGTGACCGGCGCGGGCTACACCGCCGGTTAGCCGGCCCCGCTCCCCCCGATCGCCTTTCGGTTCGCTATGTTCGAAGTCATATTTCTGGGCACCTCGTCTTCCGCTCCCACGGTGACGCGCGGGCTCTCCAGCCACATCATCCTCCACCGCCACTACCGCTTCCTGCTCGATTGCGGCGAGGGCACGCAGCGCCAAATCCTGCGCAGCGGCCTGGGCTTCAAGCGGCTCGATACGGTGCTGCTGACCCACGGCCACCTCGACCACATCCTGGGGTTGGGCGGCCTCGTTTCCACCCTGGCCCGCTGGGAGAACCTCGACCACATCGACATCTACGGCGGGCGCTTCACCTTGCAACGCGTCCACGACTTGCTGTTCAAGGTCGTCTTCGCCGGCCACCGCCCGCCCATCGACATTGCCCTCCACCCCGTCGAGCCGGGTGACGTGCTGTGCGCCGACGACAAGTTCCAGCTGACCGCGTTCGGCGTCAGCCACCGCGGGCCGGACAACCTGGGCTATCTGTTCGAGGAGAAACCCCACCGCCCCTTCCTGGCCGAGCGGGCGGCCGAGTTGGGCGTGCCTTTCGGGCCGGAGCGGGCGCGGCTGGTGCGCGGCGAGCCGGTGACGCTGGCCGACGGCCGCCTCATCCGGCCGGAGGACGTGCTGGGCGAGACCGTCCCCGGCACGAAGTACGTCCACATCGGCGACGTGGGCCGGACGGATAACCTGCTGGAGATCGCGCGCGGGGCGGACGCGCTGGTGATGGAGTCCACCTATCTGGAGGAGGAAGCGACGATGGCCGCCGACTTCGGCCACATGACGGCGGCGCGCGCGGCGACGCTGGCCCGCGACGCCGGCGTCCGGCATCTTATCCTGACCCATCTCTCCCGCCGCTACTCCGAGCGCGACATCCGCGCCGAGGCCCGCGCCATCTTCCCCGCGACCACCGTCGCCCGCGACCTGGATCACTTTCAGATTACGCGGGAGGGGGTGGTGAGGGTGAAGAAAGAGGAGAGTTAGGTATTACTGATATCCAGCGCCTCGCGGAAAGCTTCTGGACTCTGAGCGGCCACACGGAGGAGCGCTCGTGCAGGCCCAACCGGCTTCCGTCGGCCTTGCTCCCAATTCTGCAATGTACCCAGGCTGACGCCGATCATCAGCGCGAACTCACGTTGAGACTTGTCTAGTTTCTCGCGAATCCCCTTAATATCCATCGGTGAAAACTCAAAGACACGGCTCGGTTCACGAAGACCACGCTTGATTTCACCTGCTTGTTTGATGCTCTCAACTAGCCCCGCGAAATCTTTATCGTTCATTTAAGCCACTCCTCTACCAGCACACGCAAAGCCTTCAACTGTTGTAGGGTTAGATCCTCTTTCTGGCTTTTCTTGTAAATAGTCAGCATGAAAAAGACATCATCTTGGACAGCCCAATAGTAAATTAGGCGTAGGCCACCCCGTTTGCCCTTCCCAGCGATTCGCCACCGCAGCTTTCTGAGTCCCCCGCCCCCTGGAATCAAGTCGCCCGCTTCTGGCCGGGTAAGTAGCACTTCCTGCAGCCGCCGATACTCTTCATCTGGCAACAATGCTATGACTTGTTTGGTGAAGTAAGAGGTCTCAATGAAGCGCATATACAACTATACGTCACTGACGCACCAGACGCAATAGGCTATCAGTTGCGCTTCCGCTACAATTGCTGTGATTGTGCCTTCAAATAGGAGTTCGCCTATGTCCGATCATCTCTTGCACCCTAGCACTTTGTTCAACTTGAACCAACCAGCTACCGCCGCCTTCTTCGACGCCTGTACCTACGTCTGGGAAGCCCTGCCCCAGATCAAGCGCCACGTCGCCCGCCTGACGGCCGGCGGCCGGCGCATCGAGGGCGTGGTCATGGACGGGGCCTGGCTCTCCGACGCGCCCATCGTCATCGAGGCCGGGGCGCTGGTGGAGCCGGGGGCCTACATCCTCGGCCCGGCCTACATCGGTCGCGGCGCGGTCGTGCGCCACGGGGCGTTCGTGCGCGAGGACGTGATCCTGCTGGAGGGGGCCATCCTGGGCCACGCCAGCGAGGCCAAGAACAGTCTCTTCCTGCCCCACGCCCACGCCCCCCACTTCGCCTACGTCGGCGACTCCATCCTGGGCCACCGCGTCAACCTGGGCGCGGGCACGAAGCTGAGCAACTTGGGCATCCTGAGCGAGAAAGACCCGGCCACGGGCCAGCGGCCGACGATCAGGCTGACCGTCGAAGAACAGGAATATGACACGGGGCTGACTAAGTTCGGGGCGATCCTGGGGGATGACGTGCAGACCGGCTGCAACAGCGTGCTCAACCCCGGCTGCATCGTCGGGCCGCGCACACTCATCTACGCCAACACCAGCCTGCGCAAGGGCTACCACCCGGCCGACGCCATTATCAAGCTGCGCCAGAACGTCCGGGCAATAAACAGGGGCTAGGGGCCAGGTTCTAGGGGCTAGGGAAGATGGCTCTTCCCTAATCCCTAGCCCCTAATGCGGCTACGCCTTCGGGGATGGTATCGTAGACGGAAAAGAACTCCAGGAAGCCGGTGACCGACATCACGTCCTGAATGCTCTCGATAAGGCCGCACAGGGCGACCTGCCCGTTATTGGCCGCCATCTGCCGGTAGAGCACGAGCAGGGCGCGCAGTCCGGCGCTGGAGATGTAGGTCACGCCGTGCATATCCAGCAGCACGCGCCCCTCCGGCCGCAAGAGGGTTAGCAGCTTCTCCTGCACGATGGGGGCCGTCCGGCTGTCCAACTCGCCGAACAACGTCGCGACTGTTGTCCCGTCAATCGTCTCAAACTCAATGTTCATAGGAAGATGTTACCGGAGCGTGGGGGTTTGTCCAGCGTCCAGTATTCAGTCCGTCAACGCTCACTGAATACTGACCTACTAAATACTGCTCACTCCTTCTTCAAGCGCTCCGCCAACTCCTCCAACCGCTTGCTCAGCCAGCGCAGGCCGCCTTCGGCCCCCTTCTGCGCCTCGGCCTTCCAGTCGACTTCGCGCAAGCGCGCTTCCACGGCGTCGGCCGTGGCCTTGGCCTGGGCCTGGACTGTCTCGCTGACCTTGTCGCGCACTGCCTCGGCGCTGCGGCTGGCGGCCTCGGCCGTCGTGTCGGCGATCTTGTGCGTCACGCGCGACGTAGACTCTTTGACCGCCCCGGCCACCTTGTGCCCGACGCCCTCTACCCCTTCGCGCAATTTGCCGCCCGACTTCTCCGGCGTGGCCGGCGGCTCAGTCGGAGCGGCCGGCGCGGTTGGCTCGGCCGGCGCGGGCGCGGCCGGCTCCAGGTCTTCCAGCGTGATCTTCAATGGCTCTCTATCACTCATGATCCAATCTCCCTGAACAGGGCTTTGACCATCTATACGAGCGCCGTTGCCACCAGTTGCGCTTTTGCCTACTATAGAAGAATCTGTGTAATCTGCGAAATCTGCCGATTTTTCCTCTTCGACGTTGGCTTGAACGGCCTGACAAGGGCCTGGCGCCCTTTCGATCTAAAATGAAGAATCTGCCTAATCTGCAAAATCTGCGGATTCTTCCTCTTCCACATGAGCGCTGGCTTGGACGGCCTGAGAAGGGGCTTGCGCCGGCGGGCGGGATCGATACGATTGTCCTGGCGACTGAGGAGTGGGAATCATGTTCAGATCAACACCAGCGAACAGCCTCCGATGGCGGTGGGCGGCCCTCTTGGGCGCGCTCACCTTTGTCGCGGCGATGGGCGCGCTATGGGCCATCCGGTCGACCGGGGCAGCCGGGGCCGCGGGTCAGGTCACGCCCGCCCACAGCGCCTACACCGCGGTTGTGCTCAGCGACGCCACCCCCACACCGCCGCCGACGGTCACGTCACTGCCGGAGGGTGCGGAGCTGCTCGTCTTCGACTGGAACGAACCGGTGACGAAGCGACATCACGGCTTTCCGTGGGACAACCCGCCGCTCGACTCGGCCAACGGCAACTGGACGACGCCGATCAACTTCGCCGAGGGCACGCTCCACTTCCGGGCCGAGGTCAAGCG
>NZ_JAYRVJ010000117.1:0-4386 GCF_041918635.1 Promineifilum sp. (SeqCode) | reverse complement strand
GTCGCTGTACGCCTTGTCGCTGCCCAGGCCGACGAAGACGGGCTGATCGTGCGCGCCGAGGCCGTACTCGTTGTTGGGCACGTCCCTGGCGGTGAAGATAGCGACGACGCCGGGCACGGCCTCGGCCGCGCTCACGTCCATGGAGACCATGCGGGCGTGGGGCTGGCCACTGAAGAGTACGCGGCCGTGGAGTAGGTTGGGCGGCGTCACGTCGCCGGGGTAGAGCGCTTCGCCGGTTACTTTGCCGTGGGCGTCAACGCGCTCGGTCACGCGGGCGCGGAGGATGGGATCGGTGGTCATAGGTACCCTCTATTTGGTCATCAAATCCGGTGCCTCTTGTGTCAGCCTTTCCAGCAGCCAACGTTGGACAAGCGCCTGATATGGCAGACCGCGACGTTCAGCCAGTTCCTCAATTGCTTCTAGGTATTCAGTGCGAAGCCGCACATCGAGTGGCTTGGTGCTAAATCTCGTCCGGAGGACTTCGATCTCATCCGTGGCTTCAATCATCTGATCCATGTATTCCGAAGTATCATGCGACTCGATCCACGCGGCCAAGTCATCTTCATTTTCGAATTCTGGAAGTTGTTTCCCTTGCGACATTTCACTTCCTTTTTTGACGCAGCTTACTCTTCTCAGCCTGTGTCATATCGCGGGCCGTCACAACACGAACTCTTTGCTCACTCTTTAGAGCAAACACAACTACCAGATAACGACCTGCATCCGTCTGCCCATAAGCGATGTGCTTGCCTTCACCGGCTCTGACAATGAATGGTCGATTGTCAATAGCCTCCTCTGCCTCATACGGTTCAACACCGTGATCCGCAATATGCTCAATGTTTACTTCATCCCACCAGAAGTACCTTTGGTTCAAGCGGCCTTCTCCTTCGTTAATGAAGGGTAGCTCTAGAGTATACTCTAGCCCGTTTTAACGGCTGCTTCGTGCACTGCCTCGATGATCTTATAGTAACCCGTACAGCGGCACAGGTTGCCGGCGAAGGCGTGCTCGATCTGGTTCTGGTCGGGCGCGGATTGCTCTTCCAGCAGCTTGGCTCCCGACATCAGGAAGCCGGGGATGCAGTAGCCGCACTGCACCGCGCCGGTCTGGATGAAGGCGCGCTGCAACGGGTGGAGGTCGCCGTTGGCCGCCAGCCCCTCGATGGTGACGACCTCGGCGTGGTGGGCGCGGGCGGCCGGGACGAGGCAGGCCATGACCGCCATGCCATCCAGGTAGACGGTGCACGCGCCGCACTCCCCCTCGGCGCAGCCCTCCTTCGTGCCGGTCAGCAGTCCCTCCTCGCGCAGCCAACGCAGCAGCGTCTTGTGCATGCCCGGCGCGCTGATCGGGCGGCCGTTGACGGTGGCCTCGATGGGGGTCTCCGGGCCGAAGCTGCCGGCATATTCGGGGCCGGTTGGGAAGACCCCTTCCGTGCCGCCCCACAACATCACGGGGTCGGCCGGCCAATTCTCGCGCTCGCGCCCCTCTTGCAGGGCCAGCAAGGCGCGACGGGCCATTACCTGCACCATCTCGGAGCGGTATGACGCCGGGCCGCGCACGTCGTCGATGGGGCGCGCCGCCGACGCGGCCAGCCCGGCGGCGACGGTGATCACGTCGTCGGTGAGCCTCTTGCCGGTCATATAATCCTCGGCCGCCGCGGCATTGATGATGGTCGGGGCAACGCTGCCCAATGTCAGCCGCGCCTCGCGGATGACGCCGTCATTGGCAACGTCCAGGATAGCCGTCATGTGGACGACGGAGATAGCTTGCGCCCGGCGCAGACCCAGCTTGACGAAGATGCCGCGGGCGGTGGCGGGCAGGGGAGCGAAGACGATCTCCACCACCATCTCGTCCGGCTCCATCACCGTCCGGCGCACGCCGGTGTAGAAGTCGGCCAGGGCCACCATGCGCCAGCCGCGGGTGGAGGCCAGGATGACCTGGGCCTCGAGCGCCCGCAGCGCGGAGATGGTGTCGTTGGCCGGGCTGGCCGTGATCAGGTTGCCGGCCACCGTCGCCCGGTTGCGCAGTTGTGGGGAGGCGATCTCGGCGCAGGCCTGGGCCAGCGGCAGGACGCGCTCGCGGATGAGCGGCGAGGCGACGACCTGATTGTGGGTGACCAACGCGCCGAGATGGATCAGCCCATCGGCGTCCTGGCTGATGGTATTCAGACCGGGGATGCGGGTGACGTCGATCAGCGTTGTCACGTCGTGGCGCTGGCCGCGCTCCAATTCGATGAGCAGGTCGCTGCCGCCGGCGATCAGCCGGGCCGTCGGCCCGATGCGGGCCAGCAGAGCCAGCGCCGATGGCAGATCGGCCGGTATCTCGTATCGTTCGATTAGGTGGGGGGTGTGTTGTGCAATCATAAGTGGTTCAAGAAATGCCGGTTAGGGGCCAGGTTCCAGG
Source organism: Promineifilum sp. (SeqCode) (assembly GCF_041918635.1). Classification (NCBI taxonomy): domain Bacteria; kingdom Bacillati; phylum Chloroflexota; class Ardenticatenia; order Promineifilales (SeqCode); family Promineifilaceae (SeqCode); genus Promineifilum (SeqCode); species Promineifilum sp. (SeqCode). The sequence continues at coordinate 1,988 of NZ_JAYRVJ010000117.1, read as the reverse complement.
GGCTGGGGAAGAGTGCTCTTCCCTAGCCCCTAGCCCCTGGAACCTGGCCCCTACCTCGCTGGGTCATGATGATTTGGGCCATAATGCTGACCGCGATCTCGGCCGGCGATTCGGCGTTCAATTCCAGGCCGATGGGCGACGTGACGCGCGCCAGCTTGTCAGCGGGCACGCCGTCGGCCAGCAGTTGGCGCTTGGTTTCTTCCCAGCGGCGGCGGCTGCCCATCACGCCGATATAGGGCGACGGGGTGTCGAGCAGTTGGGGCAGCAGTTGCCGATCCAGCCCGACATTGCGCGTGACCAGCGCCAGGTAGGTATGGGCGTCCACCGGGTGGGTGGCCAACGCCTCGGCCAGCGGCCCACTCAGCCGGACGTCAGCTTCGGGCACGCGCTCCGGCGCGACCAGTTCCGCCCGGTCGTCCCAGGCGATGACGCGATAGCCGACCCAACGGCCGAGTGAGACGAGCGCCTGGCCTACGTGGCCGCAGCCGAGCACGTAGAGTGTCGCCGGCGACAGGTGGGGTTCAACGTAGACCTCGACCTGGCCGCCACACACACCGGGGTCGCCGCGCCGCGGATCGACGAGGGAGTAGGGAACCATGCGCGTCCGGCCGTCGCGCAGGGCTTCCTGGGCTGCGGCAACGACGCGCGATTCCATCTCGCCGCCGCCGATGGTGCCCAGCGTGCGGCCGTCGGCATAGATGAGCATCTTCGTGCCGGCGTGGCGCGGCACCGAACCCTCGTCACGGACAATAACGGCCAGGGCCACGGCCTCGCGCCGCGCCTGGGCCGCCAGCAGTTCTTCTAGTACGTGGCGATCTTCGCCGTTCATATCGAATTATGAATTATGAATTATGAATTAAGGCCTGATCGCTTCTACGTTCATAATTCATAATTCTTAGTTGTTGAGATTAGGGTCGCGCCAGACACCACTCGGAGACCCAGGCGATCTTGCCTTCGCCCTCCACGCGATAGAAGTTGTGGGGGAAGGGCGTCGCCTCGCTGCTGAGCGGCACACCGTTGCTGGCGGCGATCACCTCGCGCGCGTTGATCTCGCTGATGGTGACCAGGGCCTCGTCAAAGAAGAAGCGGTTGTGACCCGACACGGCCGGGCCGCCGTCGTGGCCCAGCACGACCAGGCGCTCGTCGGTCAGACGGCCGCACTGCCCGCGCGCCGCGCACTCGTCGGTGCAGACTGTCTGCACTTGCTCACCCAGCGCCAGCGGCGTGGGTTCGCGGCGGCAAGCGACGAGCAGCAAGAACAGGATGAGGAAGGCAGCTAGCAGGGATGTCGGTCGCAGTACGGACATAGCTGCCCATAGTGTACCAGAACATCGCGCAGAGGTTCAATGTAATTGAGTAGGGGCAGACCTGCGTGTCTGCCCTGAAACCAGGGCGCACCCGCGGGTGCGCCCCTACCTAGAAATGCAACGCCGCGCCGGCGGCCACCCCAGGGAGATTTCACAGATTACCCAGATGTCGCCAAGACATCTGGGTAATCTGTGAAATCTGTGGACTCTTTCTTGGTTACTCGGTGATGGCGAAGATCGCGCCCTCACCCCGGCCGAACACCTCCGGGAAGTACTCCTCGCGGGCCGTCGTCGGCATCACCTGGTAGGTTCCAGGGATGTTGGGCTGCAAGAAGTAGGTGTACTGGTACGTGCCGGCCGGCAGGAACTGGCTCAGGAACACGACCTTGTCATCCCGATACTGGATGTGGTCGAAGTACCACCAGCCCCAGAAGCCGGGGGCGAACTCCTCTTCCGCCGGGACGATACTGCCGCCCCGATCCGTCTCGCTGGTGAGCAGGTTCGGGTCGATGGCGTCCGTACCGGCCGGGATGGGGTCTTCGACCACGACGAAGACGCGGTCGTTGGGCACGACGATGGTCAGCTCGACGCGCACGCGCTCGTTGGCGGCGATGCTGTCGATCGGCTCACACGTCTCGGTCGCCGGGTCGCAGGCGGCGTCGTAGTAGCGGCGCTCGATGG
>NZ_JAYRVJ010000116.1:0-2419 GCF_041918635.1 Promineifilum sp. (SeqCode) | reverse complement strand
GTCCTTCGTGGGGTTGTTTGGCCTGGTACCGATGCTGGTCGTGCTGAAGAACTCATCCGCACATTTGTTGGGAGAGATACCGGTGCGAGTTGTGTTGTGGGGCACGGTAACACTTTATGTCGTCTTCGCTCTCTCCTATCACACGCCCGACGCCGCCGTGCTCTTGCTGCCCGCGTTGCTGCTGCTGGCGCTGCTGCTGGGGCCGCGGCTGGAGCAGCTAGGGCCGTGGACGCTGGCGCTGCCGCTGGCGTTGCTCGTCGCCGGCTTCGGCGCGCAAGACCGCAGCGGCGATCACGGCCCGCGCGCCGAAGCCGAAGCGGCCCTGCGCGCTGCGCCACCAGACGCCGTGCTGCTGGCCCCCGGCGACCGCACCATCTTCACCCTGTGGTACTTCCAGCACGTGGAGGAGCTGCGCCCCGACGTGCGGCTGGCCGACGCCAATCTGTTCGCCTTCGATTGGTACCGGGCGCGGCTGGCCGCGCTCTATCCCGATTTGCGCGTGCCGCCCGGCGACGACCTGCCTGCCTTTCAACGTTTGAACGAAGCGCGGCCGTTTTGCGCCGTGGGCCTGCTGGCCCCGCCGGAGATGCCGCCGGGCGAGGCGACCATCGCGCTGACCGGTGGATCGCCCCATCTTCTGTGTTATGATCCCTCGTGAGGCTAATCAGTGACGCGATACTCACCCGTTGATCCGGCCCAGCCGGAGGAGAAACTCGAAGCGGTCGCCGCGAATCGCTCCACTCGCCAAACCGGGCGGTTGCTGCGCTTGGGGCTGCTGCTGGGCCTGCTCGTCCTGCTGGCGTGGGCTGGGCTGAAGGCGTGGCGGGTGGCCGGGGCGGCGCGCTCGCTGTGGGACGCCCAGGCGGAGGCGCAAACCCTGCTGTCCGGCGGGCTGGCCGGGCTGGACGCCAACGCGGCCGAGACGCTGGTGCTCGGCGCGCGCGCCGACGTCGTGACCCTGCGTGACGAACTGGGCTTCCTGCGGCCGGTCGCGCCCTATCTCGGCTGGGTTCCGCGGCTGGGGCCGTCGCTGGTCGCGGCGCCCTATCTGCTGGACATGGCCGACGCCGGCTCAGAGGCGGGCGCGCTGGCCGTCACAGGCCTGAAGCCGCTCCTGCCCCTCGTCCAATCGCCGGAGTTCGGCATGGCCCGGCTGGGCGAGGCGCTGCCGGTGATCGCCAACGCCGCGCCACAACTGGAAGCGGCCGGGCTGGCGCTGGATCGCTACGCCGCCGCCCGCGCCGCGCTGGCCGCGGCCATGGATGAGGCTGGGCTGCCCTGGCGCGTGCGCCAACTGCTGGAGCTATCGGACGAGTGGCTGCCGGCGGGGCGGGGCGGGCTGCGGCTGCTGCCCCACGCGCCGGCCCTGCTGGGAGCCGATGGGCCGCGCCGCTACCTGATCATGGCCCAGAACGAGGACGAGATACGCCCCACCGGCGGCTTCCTGACCGGCGCGGGCGTGCTGGTCGTCGAGAACGGGCAGATCGTCGACCTCCAGTTCGGCGACACGTACTGGATCAACGACTGGGCCGAGAAGCCCTACGATTTCCCGCCCCAGCCCTATTACGACTACATGGGCCTGGAGATGTTGCTCTTCCGCGACGCCAACTACTGGCCCGACTTCCCCACCTCGGCCCAAAAGGCGATGGATCTCTACGCCTACGGCCAGAACACGCCTCCCTTCGATGGGGCCATCGCCATCGATCAGGAGTTCCTGCGCCTCCTCATCGACGCTACCGGCCCCGTGCCCGTGCCGGGAACGGATGAGACGCTCAACGCCGGCAACCTGCTGCAAACCTTGCGCCAGGCGCGCGACATCCAGGAGGGCCAGAAGGTGTGGGAGTGGCTCTCCGACCGCAAAGCGTTCCTGGGCGGTTTCGCCGCGGCCATCATGACCAAGCTGGAGACCGATTTCGGCTCGATCGATCCCGTCCGGCTGGCGCGCAACATGACGGCGGCCATTGAGACGCGGCACTTGACCGTCTTCCTGCGCGACCCCGACCTTGCCGCGGCGCTGGCGGCCAACGGCTGGGACGGCCGCCTGCCCCAGAGCTTGCCCGGCGACTTCCTGATGGCCGTCGATACCAACATGGGCTACAACAAGGTCAACCTCTACGTGGAGCGCGCTCTCGGCTACACCGTGACGCTCGGCGCGCAACCGGAGGCGGCGCTGTCCGTCTACTACCGCCACACCGGCCCCGACAGCGGCGAGCCGTGCCGGCAGGGGGTGACCGAGGAGTTCGAGCAGGCGTCGGCCTACCTGGCCCTGGCCGACAAGTGTTACTGGAATTTCCTGCGGGTCTATGCGCCGGGCGGCAGCGAACTGATCGACAGCAGCCGCCACGTCGTGCCGGGCGAGACGCTTTTCAGTGGTCGCACCTGGGACGGCGCAGCCCAGACCATGCGCGAGCAGCCGGGG
>NZ_JAYRVJ010000115.1:0-9505 GCF_041918635.1 Promineifilum sp. (SeqCode) | reverse complement strand
CTGGAGCTGTGGCAAGTCTACCTGGGTAACGCCATCACCGGCGCCTTCAACGCCTTCCAGTTCCCGGCGTTTTCGGCGGCGGTGACGCTGATGATCCCCAAAGAGCAGTTCGGGCGCGCATCCGGCATGCTGGATTTCGCGGGGTCGGCGTCTAACATCCTGGCTCCGGCCTTCGCCGGGGCGCTACTCGGCCCGATCGGGCTGGGGGGCATCATGGCGATTGACGTGGCGACGTTTGTCATCGCTATTCTGGCCGTGATCGTCGTCTACATGCCGCAGCCGGCAGCCGAGCCCTTGCCAAGCGACGGCCAGCGGCCGAGCCTGTGGCAGGACTCGCTCTATGGCTTTCGCTATATCTTGCAGCGCCCCAGCCTGCTTGGCCTCCAGTTCGCCTTCACGGCCATCAACTTCATCAGCGCCTTCGGCGGCGTCATCGCCATACCGATGATTCTGGCGCGCACCGCCAATAGCGCCGGCACACTGGCGACGGTCGAGTCGATCGCCGCGGCTGGCGGCGTCGTCGGCGGGTTAGTCATGAGCATCTGGGGCGGGCCCAAGCGGCGCGTGCGCGGCGTGTTGTGGGGCATGTCGGCCGAGAGCCTGTTAGGGCCGATCGTACTTGGCGCGTCGCAAGGAATCGTGGGGTGGGCCTTCGGCAGCTTCATGTCGCAGGCCTTCATACCGGTTATCAACGGTTCCAACCAGGCCATCTGGCAGTCTAAAGTGCCGCCGGCCGTTCAGGGGCGGGTCTTTGCCACACGGCGCATGATCGCCCAATTCAGCTTTCCCATTGCCGTCCTGTTCGCCGGGCCGCTGGCCGACCGCGTCTTTGAGCCGGCCATGCAGGGGGGCGCGGCGGCGGCGATTTTTGGCCCGCTGGTAGGAACCGGACCGGGGGCGGGCATGGGGCTGATGATCGCCCTGAGCGGCGTGTTCGGCGCAGCCGTGGGCATTGTCGGCTACTTGATCCCGGCCGTCCGCAACGTCGAAACGATTTTGCCCGACTTCGACGCCGCGCCCGCGCCGACTCCGGCGGCGGAGGTGGAACCGACTGTGGGGGTTACGCCATGACCAGTCACGCGCCTATCGAATGGGACATCGGCACGGCTTACGATTTTTTCGTCAGTCTGTCGGTGCTGCACGAGCCGGACAAGTTCGGGCTGCGCGGCTCGTGGGCGGCGGGGGTGCGCTCGCGGCTGCCGGTGGCCGAGCGCGAACTGTTACAGCGCGCGTCCGACGTGATCTGGCCGCTGCCCTGGGTCTATTCGCTGCCCAAACCCAAGGATGGGGCCACAGTGCTGGCGGCGTTGCGCGAGATGCCCGCAGCCGGCCGCTTGGAAGCGCTGCTGTCCCGTCAGCCGGAGCCGGTCAATGCCTTGCTGCACGACGTATCCGCACGCAGGAACTGGCAGGAAGCCGACCAGGATGAACTGGTGCGGCTCATGATGGCCGACGATTGGAAGAAGCACCCGGCCGGCGTCGTGCGCAAGGTGGCAACCAGCGCGCTAGACCTCTGGCGCGATCCCACCGAGACGGGCGATGGGCTGCTGGCGGCTCTGGGTTGTTATTACGCGGAGTTCTTTGCCGAAGAGGAGATACGCATCCGGCCTATGTTGGAAGCGGCTTTGGAGCGCGCCCAAACGCTGGCGCGCCGGCTGCTGCGGCCGAAGCTGTTGGAGGAACTATCGCAGGGCGTCCGGATGTCCCCGGAGTGGGAGCGCAAGTCGTTGATTCTGGCTCCGTCCTTCTGGGGGACGCCCCTGGCGCTCATGGCTAAAATGGAACTCGAGCGGGGGATCATCCTGTTTGGCGCGCGGCCGGCCGACGCCTCACTCATCCCCGGTGAGCTGGTTCCCGACGCGCTCTATCAGGCGTTGAAAGCGCTGGCCGACCCCACCCGCCTGCGCATCCTGCGCTACTTGACCGAGGAACCGCTGACGCCGGCCGAACTGGCGCGGCGGCTGCGGCTGCGTGCGCCTACAGTCATCCACCATCTCGACGCGCTGCGCCTGGCGCGGGTGGTCATCGTGACACTGGAAGCGGAAGGGAAACGCTACGCCATCCGGCCGGAAGCCATCGACGCGGTGTGCGGCATGCTGCACGAATTCTTAGCGGCGACCAGGGACTAGGGAAGAGCGCTCTTCCCTGGCCCCTAGTCCCTAACCCCTAGTCCCTGCTTCGCGCACGACTTCGCCGATAATGCGAATGCCCTCGCGCACGACGGCGTCTTCCTGGGCGTAGTTCATGCGCAGGCACTCCTGACGGTGCTGCCAATCATCGGCCAGGCCGGGGAAGAAGTAATGCCCCGGCACGACCAGCACGCGCCGCGCCTTCAGCCGCTCATACAGTTCCTGGGAGCCGATGGGTAGACCAGGGAACCATAGCCACAAGAAAAACGCTCCCTCGGGATCATGGACGTAGTAATCGATCCCGTCCAGTTCCTCGGCGATGTAGTCCAATGCTTGCATCGCTTTGCGCTGGTAGTGGGGACGAATGACCTCGCGACTCAGGCGCAGCACGTCGCCGCTCTCCACCAGGTCAAGGGCCATGTAGGCCCCAAAGTTGCCCGGGGCCAAACTGAGCACGGCGTTGGCTCCGGCCACAGCCGCGGCGATCTCCGGCGCGGCTACGACGATGCCCGTCCGCGCCCCCGGCAGCCCCAGTTTGGATAGGCTGAGGCAGAAGACAATGCGCTCATCCCACACCGGCCGCACTTCCTTGAAGAGGATGCTGGGGAACGGCGGGCCGTAGGCGTTGTCGATAATGAGCGGGATGTCGTGATGGCGCGCCAGCGCGTGCAGCCGGCCGATCTCCTCATCGGTCAGGACATTGCCCGTCGGGTTGGTCGGCCGGGAGACACAGATAGCCCCGATGTGGGGCGTCACTTGCAGCGCGTCGAAGTCCACGCGGTACTTGAAGCGGCGGCCATCGAGGTACTCGATCTCCGGCCGGTAGGAGACAAAGATGTCGTCATCCAGTCCCACGTCGGCATAGCCGATGTACTCCGGCGTCAGTGGCAGCAATATCTTGCGGCGCGAGCCGTCGCTGAAACGGCCGGCGAACATGTTGAACAGGTAGAAGAAGGCTGTCTGGCTGCCGTTGGTCAGGGCGATATTGGCCTCGGTGACAGGCCAGTCGAACTCGCGGTGCAAGAGGCCGGCAACGGCTTGCCGGAAGGGCCGGTCGCCGGCTGGCGCGGCGTAGTTGCCCACCAGCCGCTCGAAGGTATCCCCCTGTTGCAGGCCGCGCTCCATGCGCTCTCGCAGACAGGCTTCGACCTGGGGAATGCGGCTGGGGTTGCCGCCGCCGAGGGAGATCATCGCCTCGCCGCCGGCCAGCGCACTCCCCAGATCGTCCATCAGTCGCAGGATGCCGCAATCCCGCGCAAACTTCTCTCCAAATTGCGAAAGTCTCATGAGTGTCCGTTCATCAGCACCGGGCCGATGCGCTCCATGGCCCAGTCTATCTCATCTTTGGTGATGATCAACGGCGGCGCGAACCGCACCACCGTGCCGTGGGTGTCCTTGCACAGGATGCCTCGCTCTTGCAGCGCGTCGCAGTAGGGCCTGGCCCGGCGATCAAGTTCGACGCCGATGAGCAGCCCCTTGCCGCGCACTTCCTTGATGTGATCCCCTTCCAGCCGCTCCAGCCGCCCCTTGAAGTAAGCGCCCATCTCGCGCGAGTGGTCGATCAGCCCTTCGTCCACCAACACGTCAAGGGCGGCGCGGGCGATGGCCGAGCCGAGCGGGTTGCCGCCAAAGGTGCTACCGTGATCGCCCGGCCGGAATAGGCCCAGCACCTTCCGGTCGGCCAGAACAGCCGAGACGGGGTAGAAGCCGCCGCTGAGCGCCTTGCCCAGCGTCACCACGTCGGGCCGCACCCCCTCATGATCGCAGCACAAGATCGCGCCGGTGCGGCCGAGGCCGGTCTGGATTTCATCGGCGATGAACAATACGTTGTGGGCGGCGCAGATCTCGGACACCCGCTTCAGATAGCCGGGCGGCGGCACGTTAACCCCGCCCTCGCCCTGGATAGGCTCGACCAGGAAGGCAACCGTGTTGGGGGTGATGGCTTCCTCCAGTTCGTCGGCGTCGCCATAGGGCACGGTTTTGAAGCCGGGGGTCAGCGGGCCAAAGTCCTCTCTGTACTGCGGCTCGCTGGAGAAGCTGATGAGCGTCGTCGTCCGGCCGGCGAAGTTGCCTTCACAGACGATGATTTCGGCCTGATTGTCCGGCACACCCTTCATCTGGTAGCCCCACTTGCGGGCCGCCTTGATGGCTGTCTCAACGGCCTCCGCGCCGGTGTTCATCGGCAGGGCCATCTCGTAGCCGGTCAGCTCGCACAACTCCTTCATGAACGGCCCCATCTGGTCGTTGAAGAAGGCGCGCGAGGTGAGCGTGACGCGGTGCATCTGGGCCGTGGCGGCTTCCAGAATACGCGGGTGACAGTGGCCCTGATTCACCGCGGAATACGCCGACAGACAGTCGAGGTACTTCTTGCCTTCGACATCGTAGACCCACACACCCTCGCCCCGTTCGATGACGACCTCGATGGGGTGGTAGGTGTGCGCGGCATACGTTTCGTCGAGTGTGATGTAGTCTTGAGGCTTCATAGAGTGTTCTCCTCACCCGGCTGGCCTCGTGGGAGGGGGCCAACGCGGGCTGCTAAACCGCCAACCAGCGTTTTGTACAAAAAAAGCCTGACTCACGAAGAAATCAGGCTTTGCTCGGACCTACGAATGTACGCAGGAAGGTCGTCTTTTAAAGGGTTAGGCGTAATTCATTATGCTCTCATTATACATCAATTGAGGCGGCTTCGTCCACCCCCCGCTCGCGGCGCACGATTCTTATCCGGCGTCTGGGCTTTTGAGGAACACGGGATAAGAATCCCGTGCCAGCCTACAGTACGGTAAAAAGTAAGTAGAGCAACCCGAATAAAGCGCAGTAGACGGCGAAGGGATAGAGCGTGTGACGCTTGACCCAGTTGAGCAGGAAGGCAATGCACAGGTAGCCGACGATGGCCGCGGCCACGAACGCGGCCAGGTAATGCGTCGCCGGCAGCGACCCCTGAGCGGAGAAGATGTCGAGGATGGACAGCAGGCCCGCCCCGGCGATGGCCGGTAGGCCGACGAGGAAGCTGAAGCGCGCCGCCGTCGGTCGATCTAGCCCGCGCCCCAGACCCGCGGCGATGGTCGAGCCGCTGCGCGAGATGCCGGGGAAGAGAGCCAGGACCTGGAACGAGCCAATAATAAGGGTATCCAGCACCGTCAGCCGGTCGAGCGTCTTCGCGCCCCTGTTCAGCCGCTCGCCGACGACGAGGAAGACGGCGGTGATGAGCAACCCCACGGCGGCGACGGTCGGCGAGCCGAACTGCCGCTCGAAAAAGTCGAGCGCCAGCAACCCAACGATGCCGGCGGGGACGGAGCCCAGGATCATGAGGTAGCCCAACCGGGCGTTGGCGTCGGCGAACGGCTCGCGCCGCGCCAGCCCGCCCAGCACGGCGCGGGCGATGGCCCACAAGTCGCGCCAGAAGTAGCTGAGGATGGCCAGCAGCGTCCCGGCGTGGACGAGGCCGATGAGCACCAGATCGGGCTGGCTTATGTTGAAGATGGCCGGCAACAGCACGAGGTGGCCGTCGCTGGAGATGGGCAGGAACTCGGTCGCGCCCTGGATGATGCCAATAAGGATCGCTTCTAATAGGCTCATTGTACTTCGGATTCTATTTGATTGGTCGCAGGGGAGCGGAGGGGCAGGGGAGCGGAGGAGAAAGGAAACTGGTCAGTTATTCGTGATCTCCCCTGCACCCCTGCACCCCCGCTCCCCCGCGGGTCATTCGTCACTCGTCGTTCGTCGCTCGTAACTAGACAAGAACTCACCCGCAAAGTCTGCCAGCGTTCCCTTGCGGATCGCCTTTCGCAGGTCATCCATAAGGCGTAGCAGGAAGTGCAGGTTGTGGGTGGTCAGCAGGATGCTGGCCAGGATTTCGTCGGCCTTGACCAGATGGCGCAGGTAGGCGCGGCTGAAGTGGGCGCAGGTGTAGCAATCGCAGGCCGGGTCGATGGGCGCGGGATCGGCCGTGTACTTCGCGTTACGCAGGTTGATCCGGCCGCCGAGGACCAGCGCCGCGCCGTTGCGAGCGATGCGCGTCGGCAAGACGCAGTCGAAGATGTCGATGCCGCGCAACACGCCGTTGACCAAATCCTCCGGCGCGCCGACGCCCATCAGGTAGCGTGGCTTGCCGGACGGTAGGATGGGGTGCAGCCACTCCAAGACGGCGTGCATTTCGGCCTTCGTCTCGCCCACGGCCAGCCCGCCGACGGCGTAGCCGGGCAGATCGAGATCGAGCAGGAAGCGGGCGCTGACCTCGCGCAGATCGCGGAAGACGCCGCCCTGCACGATGCCGAAGAGCGCCTGATCGGGCCGGGTCTTGGCGGCGAGGCAGCGCTCGGCCCAGGCGTGGGTGCGGTCGAGCGAGCGGCGGACGTACTCGTACTCGTTCGGCGGCGGGCACTCGTCGAACATCATGATGATGTCCGCGCCCAGATTCTCCTGGACGGCGATGGACTTCTCCGGCGTGAAGCGGTGGGTGGAGCCGTCGAGGTGGGACTTGAAGGTCACGCCGTCGTCGTCGATGCGGCGGGCGTCGGCCAGGCTGAAGACCTGGAAGCCGCCGCTGTCGGTCAGAATGGGGCCGTCCCAGCCCATGAAGCGGTGCAATCCGCCCAGGTCGCGGATGAGTTCGTCGCCGGGGCGCAGGTAGAGGTGGTAGGTGTTGCTGAGCACCAGCGTCGCGCCCAACTCGCGCAGGTCGCGCGGGCGCATGGCCTTAACCGTGGCCTGCGTGCCCACAGGGGCGAAGACGGGCGTCTCGATGGGGCCGTGCGGGGTGTCGAGGCGGCCGAGGCGGGCGCGGCCGTCGGCGGCGTCGAGGGTGAAGGAGAAGGGCATGGGCAAGAATTGTAGCATGCAAGGCGCGTTTCTGCTGGAAATCCGCTATCATGCTACAATTCGCCCTATGTCCGCTGCCCCAAAAGACCCTGTTGTCCTCCACGCCGACCAGGAGCACGGCGGCATTCGCCTGACCATCTTTGTCGCCCTGTTCCTCGGCTTCCTGCTCGGCTTTCGGGTCATCGCCTGGCTGTTGGAGCGCTTCGCCCCGCCGCCGGTGGCCGACTACACCACCTTCCTGGCCTGCGTCGGCGCGGTCCCGCTGGCGCTGCTGATGATCTGGGGGCTGGAGCGCCTGCTGAAGCGGTACTGGCACAGCGGGCTGAGCCTGGAACTGGATGACCGGGGCATCACCGTCCACGACCGGCGGCGCGGGCAAGCGCCGGTAGAAACCGAGTTTCTCGGAAGAAACCTGGTTTCTGGCCCCGCCTTGCTCTGGAGCGCCAACCTGTCCCAACTCAACTGGTACTTCATGCTCAGCGGCTACCCACGCGGCGGCCGCGAGCGCCGCATGCCGGCCAAGTGGTTCTGCGTGGCGACGGAACTGTACAATCCGGACGACGAGCAGGGCGGCGGGGGGCGGCTCAACGTCTACGCCTTCATGCCGCCGGACAAGGCCGCGGCATGGATCGAGAACCCCAGGCACGCTTTCGTCCGGCTCAACCCGGTCGAAATCTATGATACCTCGGTGCGTTCGCGCATCGGCCCGCCCAGCCGGCCGGCCATCCCCAACAGCCTGCTGCACGCCAAGGAAGGGCGTCACTGGCTGGCCGAGCGTCGCCGCTGGGAGTACGGCATCGAGCTCACGCCCGATGACTTCGCTGTTTTGATGAACTACGCCCAAGCTGCCAAGACTTCACAGCCGCAGCCGACGCTAACCTCTGAGGTCTAGCAAAGGAGTCTTATGTTCCCTTTTATCACCGACGAACACCGCATGATCCAGGACGCCGCGCGCGACTTCGCGCGCCGCTCCATCGCCCCCATCGCCGCCCATCACGACGAGACGGGCGAATTTCCCATTGACACCATCCGCGAGATGGGACAGTTGGGCTTCATGGGCATCGAAGTGCCCGAGGCCTACGGCGGCGCGGGCATGGACACGCTGGCCTACGTACTGGCGATGGTCGAGATTTGCAAGGCCGACGCCAGCCACGGCACGATCATGTCCGTCAACAACTCGCTCTACGCCCACGGCCTGCTGAAGTTCGGCACGGAGGCGCAGAAGCAGAAGTATCTGGTTCCCGTCGCCAGCGGGCAGAAGATCGGCGCCTATAGCCTGACGGAGCCGATGAGTGGCAGCGACGCCGGCACGATGAAGAGCCGCGCCACGCTGAACCCGGAAGGCACGTGCTACCTCATCAACGGCCGCAAGTCGTGGGTCACCTCCGCTCCCTACGCCGATTACATCGTCCTGTTCACCATGACCCAGCCGGAGAAAGCGCACAAGGGTATCTCCGCCTTCCTCATCGAGACCGACCGCCCCGGTTTCACCCGCGGCAAGAAGGAGCCGAAGCTGGGCATCCGCGCCAGCGCCACGAGCGAGATCATCTTCGACAACTACGAGTGCCCGGTGGAAAACCGGTTGGGCGCAGAGGGGGACGGCTTCAAGATCGCCATGACCGTGCTCGACGCGGGGCGTATCGGCATTGCCTCCCAGGCGTTGGGCATCGCCGAGGCGGCCTTCGAGGCCAGCGTCGCGTATGCCAAGGAGCGCGAAGCGTTCGGCCAGCCCATCGGCCAGTTCCAGATGATCCAGCAGAAGTTGGCCGACATGAAGTGCCGCGTGGACGCCAGCCGGCTGCTTATCTATCAGGCCGCGCTGGCTAAGATGGCCGCGGCCCAGAACGGCGGGCGCTATTCGCTGGAGGCCAGCGAGGCCAAACTGTTCGCCAGCGAGACGGCCATGTGGGTGGCAACCGAGGCCATCCAGATTCACGGCGGCATGGGGTATAGCAAGGAAATGCCGCTGGAGCGCTACTTCCGCGACGCCAAGATCACCGAGATCTATGAGGGCACGAGCGAGATTCAGCGCATGGTCATCGCCCGCGCGCTGACCGGGCTAAGATAAGGGATATAATCCGCAGATTAGGCAGATTTGGCAGATTATGAAGCGTAGCTCACGCAAAGCTCGAGAAGACCGCCAAGAAGCAGCTCCGCTTAATCTGCCTAATCTGCGGATGATCACTCTTAGATAACCAGCCGGATCAAGACCGACTGCAAGACTCGCGCCAGCAGGAGCACAACCATCGGGCTGAAGTCCAGCCCGCCCATCGGCGGCATGGCCCGGCGGATGGGGTTCAGAATCGGGTCGGTCACCCCGTAGACCAGCCGCACAAGCGGCCCCCACGTCGGATGGTAGGGGTCTACCCGCACCCAGGACAGGATGATGTTGGCGAACAACAGGACGTAGAATATAAAGAAGATCGTATTGATGATACTGACAAGAGCCATAGTTCCTCGCTTATTTTAGGTTCCAGGGGCCAGGTTACAAGGGGGTAGGGTGGGGGGTGTAAAACCCCCCCACCAACCCCGGCACACGCCCCCACAAACCACAAAGG
>NZ_JAYRVJ010000114.1:0-3210 GCF_041918635.1 Promineifilum sp. (SeqCode) | reverse complement strand
CCGACCCCGACCACCCCGGCTGCCCCCTGATGGGCATACAGTGCGTGGGACTGGTGAAGGGGGCCATTGAGGATCCCGAACGGCCCGGCTGCGCGCTGGACACGGATGGCGACCGCGTGCCGAACGGGATTGATGAGTGCGCTGAAGAACCGGCCGGGGCCATTCCCAACCCCTATTGGCCCGGCTGCCCGCAGGACTCAGACGAAGATGGCGTGCCCGACGAGACCGATGAGTGCGATGAACAGTCGATGGGGAACATTCCCGACCCCGAAAAGCTCGGCTGCCCGCTCGACAGCGATGGCGACGGCTGGATCGATGAAGAAGATGAGTGCGACCAGCAGCCGGCCGGCAAGCTCCCCGACACGTCCCGGCCCGGCTGCCCGCTTGACAGCGACGGCGACGGCGTGCCCAACGTGGCCGACGTTTGCCCGGACGTGCCCGCCGGCGAGATACCCGACCCACAGCGGCCCGGCTGCCCGCGCGACACTGATGGCGATACCTTCACTGACGAGATAGACCAGTGCATTGACGTGCCAGCCGGCGAGATTCCCGACCCGCAGCGGTCAGGCTGCCCGCGCGACAGCGACGGCGATGGCTTCGTTGACGAGATAGACCAGTGCATTGACGTGCCGGCCGGCGACTTCCCCGATCTGGACGCGCCCGGCTGCCCCCTGGTGGTCCTCGAGTAGGAAGAATGGGACGCTGATGGACACTGATTGAACGCGGATTCTCGCGGCCGCTCACAACGATCCGCGTGAATCAGCTTCAAAATCGGCGTCCATCAGCGTCCTATTCCCCCTTCGGTGACATTTCGGGTACAATCTCCGCACATTATTCTCCTCTGGAGTTATAGCAATGCCCGAACCCGTCCTCGAAGCGCTCCATCTGACGCGCACCTTTGGCGATTTTGTGGCCGTCAACGACGCCACCTTCACCCTCCAGCCCGGCGAGATCGTCGGTTTCCTCGGCCCCAACGGCGCGGGCAAGACGACGACCATCAAGATGATCACCGGCCTGCTGGCCCCCACCTCCGGCACGGCCCGCGTGGCCGGCCACGACATCACCGCCGCCCCGCTGGAGGCCAAGGCTCGCATCGGCTACGTGCCCGACACGCCCAACCTCTACGGCAAACTGAAGGCCAGTGAATACCTGCGCTTCGTCGGCCAGCTCTACCGCGTGCCGCCGGCGCAAGTCGAGGAGCGCATGCGTCCACTGCTCGATCTGTTCGAGCTGACCGACGTGGCCGGCAACCACCTCGACACCTTCAGCCACGGCATGCAGCAGAAGGTGGCCATCATCGGCGCCTTCCTCCACGACCCGCAGATCGTCTTCATGGATGAGCCGACCGTCGGGCTCGACCCGCGCTCCGCCCGGCTCATCAAAGACCTGATGATCCGCAACCGCGACCGCGGCCGGGCCATCTTCTTCTCCACCCACATCCTGGAGATCGCCCAGACGATGTGCGACCGCGTCATCATCATCAACAAGGGGGCCATCATCGCTGACGCCCAGGTGGACGAGTTGCGCCGGATGCGCGGCGACCAGTCGTTGGAAGACATCTTCCTGGAATTGACCGGCGGCCGCGACGTGGACGAGATGATCAAGGAGTTGGAAGATGTGGGCTGACACGTTGCTGCTCATGCGCACCTACTGGACGATTGACCGGCGCGAGGCGACCGGCGGCTCGCGCTGGCGCTATGTGGCTATGTTCTTCGGGGGGCTTGGCCTGCTGGTCCTCGGCGTCTTCTCCGGCTTCGTCGGCTGGGGCGCGTCGTTGCTGATCAACCCGGAGCTATCCGTCCAGCTGAGCAACTGGATCATGCCCGGCCTCATCCTGACCTTCCTCCTGGTCAGCGTCCTCTTCACCGGATTGGGCCAGGCGGTGAAGGCGCTCTATCTAAGCGGCGACCTGGATCGGCTGGTCGTGGCCCCGGTGCGGTTGCGCTCGGTGCTCGTCGCCAAGCTGCTCAGCCGCTTGCCGAGCCACATCCTCATCCTGCTGGTGGTCGCCACGCCGGCCTTCGTCGCCTATGGCGTGGGCATCGGCGCGGGGCCGATCTATTACCTGTTGGGCATGGTGCTGCTGCTGGTCGCGCCGCTATTTGGGCTGGCCGTCGGCGCGCTGCTGGCCATGCTGCTGGCCCGGCTGCTGCCGGCCAAGCGGCTGAACGAGATGCTGGCCGCATCCTATGCCCTGTTGGGCATTCTGATCGCTATCGCCTTCCAGTTCCCGCGCTTCTTCATTAACGACGAGGAGTCGGCCGAGGCCACCGTCGCCGGCCTGAGCAGCCTCGCTGCCATGCTGGAGCGGCTGCCGCTGCCCCAATTCTGGGCGGCGCGCGGCCTGATGGAACTGGACGCGGGCACGGCCAGCGCTATCGGTCTGCTGGGACTGCTGGCCTACCTGTTGCTGACGGCCGGGCTGTTCCTGGCCGTGGCCGTCGGCTCCGACCGGCTCTACCTGTCCGGCTGGCTGCGCACGCAGAGCGCAGGCGGCAAGCGGCGCGGGCTGGAGGAGTCGGACGCGGTGTTTGGCGGGCGCTCGCTGCCGGTGGCCCTGGGCGTCAAGGATTGGCTGCTGCGCCTGCGCGACCCGCGGCAGCTGGTCAGCCTGCTGGGCGGGGCGGTGATCATGCTCGTCGTCGTCTTCCTCTCTCTCTTTCGCGGCGGGAGCGGCGGCGAGCAGGGCATGATGTCCCTGGCCCAATCGGGCGAGTTGAACGACCTGCCCGGCCGCTGGTCTATGTTTGGCGCGGCTTTCAGTCCCGGCGCGCTTATCGCCGCCTGGGTGCTGTTCATGGCCGTGGTCATCTTCATGACCCCCGCCAGCAGCGCACTGGCGCTGGAGGGCGGCTCCTTCTCGCTGCTGAAGGCCGCGCCGCTGGCCCCGCGCGAGGTGTGGCGGGCCAAGACGTGGAGCGTCATGCTTCCCTACGCCATCCTCTATGCCCTGCTGCTGGCCGGCGGCTGGTTCCTGGTGCGCTTCAGCCTGGCCTGGCTGCCCTACGCGCTCATCGTCGGGCTGCTGATCGGCTGGGGGTGGATGACGGCCAACGTCTCGACTGGCTTCCGCTACGCCAACCTGGGCTGGGTCGATCCGCGGCGCATGACCACCGCTGGGGGCGGCTGGATCAGCCTGCTGCTGACGATTCTCTACGGCGTGCCGGCGGCGCTGCTGGCCTTCGCGCCCTTCCTGCTGGCCCAGGGCTT
>NZ_JAYRVJ010000113.1:0-2403 GCF_041918635.1 Promineifilum sp. (SeqCode) | reverse complement strand
CTCCTCGTCGCTGATGCTCCACGGGTGGATGTGAGTCGTGTCGAGCGGGATGACCACCGTCTCGCCCGCCTCGGCCGTGCGTTCCTCGTCGCCGCAGACGTAAGCGGCGCGCCCGGCCATGATCTCGAACCGCTCGGTGTAGATGCGATGGCGGTGGGCGGGGGTCAGTTCGCGGCCCGTGTGCGGCTTCAGGCGGTACTCCACCGCCACCGCCCGCCCGCCCGTCTCCTCGGCCGTCTGTAGCACAATCACTCGCATGCCCGTCACGGGGTTGAACCAGGTGTCGCCGGGTTTCATGGTGTCTCCTTTTCACGCCAACGCCGTCGCCGCCGCTCCCGCCGCTTCTGTCTCGCGCCGCAGCGTCCGGCCCAACCCGATCCAGAAGATGGGCCCGACGATGACCGAGGTCAGCCCGCCCGACAATAGGATGAGCGTCTGCGACCCGGCGGCGGTGGCGAAGAACAGCGTCACCAGCAGCACCGCGTTGACGATAGCCAGATAGCCCAGCGCCCGCGGCAGCCGCCCGCCGCGCACGATGAGCAGCCCCGTCACCAGCGACGCCAGCCCGATGACGCCGAACGTGCCCAGCCCGGCCGGATCGACCTGCGACGGAACCATGCGCACCAACTCGATGGCCGCGCGCTGTCCCTGCTCGGCCGAGCGGAGATTGAGGATGAGCAGCGCCTGGTAGACGCCGTGGGCCAGCGTGGCGAAGCTGGAGTAGAGGCCCAGCGCCAGCCCCCACAGCGCGAAGCCCTCCGACGCCGGCCGCAGCCGCAAATAGAGGGCCACGAAGGCCGCGCTGGAGAAGATGCCGCTGGCGGCCAGGATGATCCAGCTGCCCAACGCGCCCACTTCCGGTGCCGACCGGGCGATGACCAGATAGAAGACGGCATACAAGAGCGAGAGCGCGCCGACGACCATCGCGCTCAGTCCACCGAAACGATCGTAGGAATGGGTCATGAGTTTGTCTCCTGATGAGAAAGTTGTCAGTTGCCAGTTGCCAGTTGTCAGTTGCCAGTTGTCAGTGGGCCAGTAGGCAGTGGGAGGGATTCCCGCTCCCCCGCACCCCTGCACCCCTGCTCCCTTTCAAGGAATGGGAAACGCCTCCGCCTCAGCCCCGCGCTCCAGCAAGCGCTTCAAGCCGCGATGGCCGCGGCCGGATTGGATGACGTGGCTCAGCGCGAAGAGCGGCTTGGCGATCCACTCCAGCCGGTTCAGCAGCGGGTGGTTCGTGCGCACGATCCACGTCCACGTCGCGTGCGTCGTGTCCCCTTCCTGGCGGAACGCCCAGAGGCCCTCGCCCTCCAGTTGGCCGCGCGAGACGGTCTTCAGGTAGGTGGGCGGCGTGGCCTCCGTCGTCTCGACTTCCAGCCGCAGGCGGTAGCCGAACGGGGACTTGACCAGCAATTCGGCCCGCCCGCCGACGTGGGGGAAAGGCGCGTCCTCCAGGATGCGGATGCCATCGTAAGAGGGCCACCACTGCCCGTAGGTGCGCGGATCGGACACGTGGCGATAGACCGCTTCAATGGGCGCGCGGATGTGCCAGTGATCCACAAAGGTATACTCTGCCATCTGTATTGCCTCCCGACGGTGAAACTGTCTCTTTTCACCAACGCCCACAGGATAGCGCCGCCCGCTGCCCACTCGACAGCCCGCCCAGTGGTCAGTTGCCGGTCAATCGCTGCTCATTTCTCGTCGGCCGCTGACTCTCATCGGCCGTCGGCTCTCATCGGCCGCCGACTCTCGTCAGCCACTAGGGTGAAGTAGCCGGCCAGCGACCAGCCGCCCCCATACCAATGGACGTACGCCTTGCCCAGGTAGTAGCCGTCGGCCACCTGCACCACTTCGTCCAGGACGCGCCGGATGGACACAGCCAGCCGCGGGTTGGCCGGCACGTTGTAGTCCAGCTTCAGCACCAGCAACTTGGGGTCGCGCAGGGCCGGCCCGACCGTCGTGCGGAACGTGAAGGCCCGCGCCTCCGCCCCCTCGCGCCGGTAGCCGCGGTAGAAGGGCCACAGCAGGCGCGCCGGCGGGATGGCCCCGGGGTGGATGACGTTCTCGCCCCGCTGGCCGGCCGCGTCGAAGACCTTGCCCTGCCACGGCCGGTAGCGCGCGACGAGCGACTCGACCGGCCGGGTCAGGCCGCGCGCGAGCGTGATCGTCACCAGCTCCCCCCGGTAGCGGCCGTCCAGCGCCGGCGCGGGTGGCCCGCCGCTACAGAAAATGTCCTCCAGCGCGGCGATGCCGGCGGCGCGGTCCGCCTCGCAGCGCTTCTGGGCGGCGTTGACGTAGGTGCGCGCCGCTTCCAGCGAGATGTCGCCGGCGTTGTGCGTGTCGAAGGCTGAGCGAAGAATCTGATCATTCATGGCGTCCCCTTTATCCAGATTAAGATGGCTTGAT
>NZ_JAYRVJ010000112.1:0-7773 GCF_041918635.1 Promineifilum sp. (SeqCode) | reverse complement strand
GTCTATGCCGCCTTCGCCGTGCTGGGCGGGCTGGCTCTGGCCCTCTTCCTGCGCGCCCTCTCCGGGGCCGATGAGAGGCGGCCGGCGCTGGCGGTCTGAAAGAAGAAGAGCTCACGCAAAGCGCGCAAAGAAGCAAAGAACGCAAAGAAAAACCTCTTCTTTGCGTTCTTTGCTTCTTTGCGCTCTTTGCGTGAGCCTCTTCTTCCTACTGGATGTCCACCACCATCGAGTAACTCAACGGCCCAATCGCCGGGTCACTGGCGACGACGATGGTGTAGTCGCCCGTCGTCGTCATCGGCGCGGCCACGCCGGTGATGTCGCTGCCGATGCCGATGAGCTGCCCGGCGCTGTTGTAGACAAACACGTCCAGCCAGCCCGTCTCCGCCAGCCCGAACGACAGGTTCATCGTCTGCCCGGCCAGGGCGCGGATCACCCAGTGATCCACGTCGCCGCCGAAGGGCAGGTCGCCCGTCACCGTGGCCGAAGTCGCCTCCGGCGCGAACTCAATACGCGTCGCCGTCCCCGGCTGCGGCAGCGGCGGCGCGCCCACCTCCAGCGAGTAGCTGACGGCGTTGGTGCTCATCGTGCTGAGGACGATCAGGTAGTCGCCCGTGGTCGGAATCTGCGTGCCCAGGCTCGTCGGCGCGCGGCCGAAGTTGAGCACATTGCCGGCCATATCGCGCACCGTCACGTCGGCGTTGGCCTGCGGGTTGTCGTTCACGTTGGTGATGAGGGTCTGCCCGCCCAGCAGCCGGATGACGTACTCCACCGGCGGCAGCCCGACGGCCACCTGCCCGTTGAACGCCGCGCTGGTCTGCCCCGGTCCGAAGTTGATGCGGATCGGCTCCACCGGCGGCGGCGGGTTGGTCGGTGGCGCGGTGACGGTCATCGTGTAGCTGAGCGCCGGCGCGGTGGCCGTGCTGCTGACGTCGATGTAGTAATCGCCGGCCACCGTGGTCGCGGCCACGACCCCCGACATGTCCGTGCCGCTGGAGATGTTCCGCCCGGCCGTGTCGCGGACGTAGATGCTCGTCACGGCTGGTGTGCTGGCGAAGACGGCCACGGTGAACTGTTGGTTCGCGCCCAGTTGCAGGACGTAGCGATTGATGTCGCCGCCGGCAGCCAGCGAGTCGGAGACCTGCGCCGAACTCTGCCCCGGTGCGAACTGGATGCGCGTTGGCTGGGACGGGTTCAGCGGCGGCGCGGTGACGGTCATCGTGTAGCTGATGGCCGGCGCGGCCCCGATGGTGCTGACCCAGATGATGTGGTCGCCGGCCTGGGCCGTCGTCGTGCTGACGCCCGACATATCCGTGCCGTAGCCGATCATCCCGCCGTCGGGGCCATAGACCCAGATGTTGGTGACGGCCGGCGTGCTGGCAAAGACGCCCACGCCCAACCCCTGATTGGCGGCCAGATTGATGACGTACCGGTTGACCTCGTTGCCGCCGGGCAGCGAGTCGCTGACCTGGAGCGAGCTTTGCCCCGGCGCGAACTGGAGGCGCGTTGGCTGCTCCGGCGGCGGGTTGATGGGCGGGGCGGTGACGGTCAAGGTGTAGAGGATCCGCGGCGCGTTGGCCTGGCTGCTAATGTCGATGGTGTAGTCGCCGGCGGCCGTCGTCGTCACGCCCACGCCACCGGACATGTCCGTGCCGCTGGCGACCAGCCGCCCGGCCGTGTCGCGGATGAAGATGCGCGTGACGGCCGGCGTGCTGGCGAAGACGCCCACGCTCAACTGCTGGCCCGCGGCCATGCTGACCACGAACTGGTCAATGTCGCCGCCCGCCTCTAGCACGTCGTCGCGCTGGACCGCGCTCTGCCCCGGCGCGAACTGGAGGCGCGTCGGCGTGATGCCACCTCCAGCGGGGATGAAGACCTGCATGGTGTAGCCGACGGCTGGCGCGCCGGAGGCCGTCGATAGGTTGATCTGGTAGTCGCCCGTGGCCGGCACGGCGGCCGAGACGCCCGTCGTATCCGGGCTGGTCGCCAGCACGCCGCCGGTCATATCGCCCAGCATCAGGTTGATGTTACCCGGCGGATTGGCGATGGCCTGCACCGTGACCACCTGCCCGGCCATGACGCGCAGTATCCAGGTGTCCGTGTCGCCGTTGGCGGCCAGCCGGCTCTGGACGATGGCCGAGGTCGCTCCCGGCGCGAACTGGATGCGCGCTGAGCCGCCGGGCGGCGGGCCGGCGCTGACGGTCGCCGTGGGTGGCACGGCGGTGGGCGGGACGGCCGTTGGGGGCGCGGTGGTGGCCGTCGCCGTGGCCGGAACGCTCGTCGCCGGGACGGCTGTGGCCGGCCGCGTCGGCGTGGTGGTGTTGGTTGGCGAAACGGCAGGGACGGCCGTGGCGACGGTCGAGGTGGCCGCGACCACCGTGGCCGGCATGGTGGCCGGCGCGGTTGCCGCCACGGTTGGCAGCGTCACCGTCGGTTGCGCGCCTTCGCCGCCGCGCCGGCACGCGACCAATGCCAGCGCCAATAGAATAAGAAAGACAAATGACAGACCCTTACGAAACATTCTCTCTGCTCCACTACTGTGCCCACGGATGCGGGCCTACGCGCTCGCCGATCGGCCGCGCGGCGGCGATGTACGGGTTGTAGTATAGCCAGAAGACGACCGCTGTCTGTCAAAGGTTTCACAGATGGGGCGAGTCGCGCATGACGAACAGCGCGTTAAGAGAAAGGCAGGGTTGTTGCGGCCTACTTCTCCCGCGGCCGCATAGCGCGCAGGAAGACGTAAGCGCCGATGACGATGAGCACCACCGGCCAGTAGCGCAAGACGCTCGGCTGCAGCCCAAAGAAGCCGCCAAACACCGCGAACAGGACGACGCTGAGGCCCAGCAGAAAGACGGCCACGCCGCGCGCCTGGGCCAACTCGCGGTCGAACAGGCTGCCCAACAGCATCCCCAGCCCGGCAAAACCCGGCATGAGCGTCCAGATGTAGGCCCAACTGCCCCAGTCGCCGGTGTTTACCTGGTAGGTGAAGATGCCGCCCAGACCGAGCAGGAAGACGGCGGGGATCATTAACCCGCCCACCCGCGCCAGCAGCGCCGAGATGAGGAATATCCCGCCCAGCGCCAGCAGGATCCACGGCCAGCTGATGCCCGCGAACAGACCGGGCCGAAGCTGGTAGAGCAGAAAGCCAACCCCGACCAGAATCAGGATGACGCCCCAGACCACATTCTCGCGTTTCATTGTCGCCTCCTACCAGTAGGGGCCAGACCTGCGTGTCTGCCCCTTGAAGTGACACCCGCCATAAGAGTAGCGCAGGCTGGCGGGCTGCGCCAGACCTGTCTGGTCTTTCCCCATTGCGCAGTCTGTACAGTTCGTAGTCAGGCAATTCATTGCCGTTCTTCCTGTCCTTGCGCGAAGAACGGCAATGTATTGCCTGACTCCGAACAAGCACAGGCTGTCGGCACACACTGTGCTACCGTGTATGCGATTGTCCTGGATCTTTCTCGCCAGAGCGGCAGGGTATTGGTACAGTGTTGCAATCCGAAAATCCGTATGTGAGGCGGCCCATGCTCTATGACGAGGTAAACCCTACCAGATCGTGGTGCGGCAGCGCGGCCAGGTGACCATCCCGCGTAAAGTGCGCGAGTCGCTGGCTATCGCCGACGGTGATACGCTCACCCTTGTCCCATTGGGCGAGATGCTGGTGTTGGCCCCGCGCCGGCTGCGCGTGCCCGAATTGGCCTACCAACTGGCCGATCTGTTGGACGGAGCGGGGCTATCGCCGGCCGATATGCTGGAGGAACTGCCGCGCATTCGTGAAGCGCTCCACCGGGAGCGGTATGGGGGGGATCATGACCGAGAAAATGCACAATCTCTCGATACTATACCCCGATGATTTGTTGCTCTCGCTCAAAAAGAGCCAGGCTGAGTTTGAAGCGGAGGCGCGGCTCCTACTGGCGGTAAAGCTGTATGAAATAGGGCGCGTCTCTACCGGGATGGCTGCCCGGTTAGCCAGGATGGATCAGGTCTCTTTCCTGTTCGCCCTGGGCCGCCTTGGACTGTCGCCTCTCGACCGCTCGCCCGATGAATTGATGCAGGACGCGACGAACGCCTGAACGTGGCGGCAGCCTGACAGGCTGCGCTACGTAGCGCAGCCTGTCAGACTGCCGGCCAACTGCCTTACTTAGGCCCAGCGTTCTTAATGTCGTCCGTCACTAACTCTTCGAACTGCTTGAAGTTGTTTTTGAACATCTCCACCAGGCGGGCAGCCTGCGCGTCGTAGGCGTCCTTGTCAGCCCAGGTGTTGCGGGGCATCAGGATCTCCGATGGCACGTCGGGCACGCTCTCCGGCACCATCAGCCCGAAGTTCGGCTCCTCCACCATCTTGACGTCGTCCAGCTCACCGTCGAGGGCGGCGTGGATCATGCGCCGGGTGTGGGCCAGCTTCATGCGGCTGCCGACGCCGTGCGGGCCGCCGGTCCAGCCGGTGTTGATCAGCCATACCTTCGCGCCGTGCTTCTCGATCTTCTCGCCCAGCAGCTGGGCGTAGACGGCCGGCCGCAGCGGCATGAACGGCGCGCCGAAGCACGTGCTGAAGTTCGGCTGCGGCTCGGTCACGCCGCGCTCCGTGCCCGCCACCTTGGCCGTGTAACCGCTCAGGAAGTGGTACATGGCCTGGGCATTGGTCAGGCGAGCGATGGGAGGCAGCACGCCGAAGGCGTCGGCGGTCAGGAAGAAGACGTTGTTCGGGTGGCCGCCCACACCGTCGCGCACGGCATTGCTGACGTGGGAGATGGGGTAGCTGGAGCGGGTGTTCTCGGTCAGCGAGGCGTCGTTCAGATCGACGCGGCGCGTGCCGCTGTCCATGATGACGTTCTCGAGGATGGTGCCGAAGCGGCGGGTCGTCTCGTAGATCTCCGGCTCACCCTTGGGGTCGAGCTTAATAACCTTGGCGTAGCAGCCGCCCTCATAGTTGAAGACGCCATCATCGCTCCAGCCGTGTTCGTCGTCGCCGATGAGCGTCCGCTTGGGGTCGCTGCTCAGCGTCGTCTTGCCCGTGCCGCTCAGCCCGAAGAACAGGGCCACGTCGTCGCGGTTATCGCCGAAGTTGGCGCTGCAATGCATCGACATGACGCCCTGCTTGGGCATGTAGTAGTTCATGGCCGTGAAGATGCTCTTCTTGATCTCGCCGCTGTACTCGGAGCCGCCGATGAGCACCAGCCGCCGGCCAAAGTCGAGCAGGATGAAGGTCTGGCTGTTCGTGCCGTCCTGCTCCGGCTCGGCCTTCAAGTGGGGCATGTCGACGACGGTGAATTGCGGCACGTGGTTGCGCAGCTTCTCCGGATCGAACTCGCGGATGAACATGTTGCGGGCAAAGAGGCTGTGCCAGGCGTATTCGGTGATGATGCGCACCGGCATCCGGTAGTTGGGGTCGGCCCCGACGTACCCATCGAAGACGAAGATGTCCCGGTTCTGGGTATAGGCGACCATCTTGCGATAGAGATAGTCGAAGTTCTCCTGGGAGAAGGGGCGGTTGACCTTGCCCCACCAGATATCGGACTCGCTGCCCGGCTCCTTGACGACGAACTTGTCGTTGGGCGAGCGGCCGGTGTGGCTGCCGGTCTGCACGACCAGCGGGCCCAGGTGGGCAATGGCCGCTTCGTGGCGGCGGATAGCCTGCTCATAGAGCATGGAGGTGGTCAAGTTCCAGTAGACGGTTTCGGCATTCTTGATGCCATGGTTCTCGACGCCGTAATGGCTGACGAATGCGCCAAAGTTTTGCATAGTGTACTCCTGTTTGGGTTTGGAAAAGACGGGTCGCGTTCGCGTAGCTCATCGGTTAGTGTATGTCATGCGGCCCCGTTTGGCAATCTGACAGCCGCGGCCGTTTGTCATATCTTGCTTGCGCAGAATGTCATACCTTTGTGTTCGTAGTCAGACAATTCATTGCCGTTCTTTGGGCTAGCCTGAAGAACGGCAATGAATTGCCTGACTACGAACTACGCTATAATGGGTCTATCCTGCTGATCGGGAAGGAGGTAACACATGCGCACCAAATGGCTGTTCGCCGTGGCCTGGCTCGTCCTGGGCGCGGCCCTGCTGGGGTGGTTGCTAAGAGCCTCGTCCGGCCCGGCCGTATCGGCTGATACGTCCGACGCCGCGGCCCACCTGCCCATCGTCATGAGGCCAGACAACACCCCGACGCCCGACCCCACGCCGACGGTCACGCCCGGCCCCACCCGCGAGCCTCCGCCCGGCGGCAACTGGATCGCCAACGGCAGCTTCGAAGACGGCTGGACCGACCTGCCGCCCGCGCCGGGCAACCTCACCAACCAGAACCCCAACGGCTGGACGTTGACCTGGCTGGAGCCGGGCGCGCTCTTGTGGGATGACGAGGTTGCCCAGTCAGGTGGCGTGGCGGAGAGCCTGCACAAGCTGAACAAGCAACTCCCGCCCAACGAGCAATTGGGTGGCCCCAACGCGCTCATCCTGGACGGCGACAAGGTCTACAAGACGTTCCACGCCATCGCCCCGTTCGGCACGCAGCTTTACCAGCGGGTCGGCAATCTGCCGGAGGGCGCGTGGCGGCTGACGGTACCGGTACAGGTGCACGCGCGCAACGACCCCGACCCGTGGTCGTCGGAGTCGGGCGCGTGGGTGCTGCAGGGCGGCGCGCAGGCCGGCGGCTGGGCCAACGCCGAGGTGATGGGCGACCACCAATGGTTCGAGCACGTGGTGGAATTCCAGACGCCGCCGGGGGGCGGGGTCGTCGAGGTCGTGCTGCGCTTCAAGAGCAAGTGGAACGGGCGCGACTTCTTCATCGACGCCATCACACTGGAGCGCATCGATGCCGTCGCCGCCGGCCGCCACCGGCAGTTCTCGCCCGGCCGCGTCCTGTGGCTCTCCCGTCCCCTCTCTCTCATCCCCGCCGACGAACTCGTGCGGGTGGAATAAATGAACCACAGATTGACACGGATTTTACGGATGTACACGGATTGATCCTTAATGTTCAATCCGTATACATCCGTAAAATCCGCGAAAATCCGTGGTTGATTCATTAATTGGGCTAACCCAGCCCCTCAACGAAGCCGCGCCGCCAGCTTGGATAGATCGGTTCCCATTCCAGCTCGCGCCGCGCCTTGGTGTTCGCGCCGCCGCGAATTTGCGTCATCATCGCCAAACCGCCTTCGCCGATGAGCGGCCGCCCCAGCCAAGCGGGCACGTGAAAGGGGGGCTTGGCGCCCACCGCTTGCGCCAGCGCCGGCAGCCAGACCGAGACCGGCGCGGGTTCGTCGTCGACAACGTTATAGACGCCGGGCGCGCCGCGAGTGATGGCAGCCATCGTTGCCCGGGCGGCATCCTCAATGTGCAGGAACGACCAGACGCCCTTGCCATCGCCCACGACAGGCAACCTTCGCCGGCGAACGAGTTCAACCACCGACCCATTGTTGCCAATACTCGTTCCCGGACCATAGAAGAAGCCATAGCGCAAAGCCAATGCCTCCAGCCCTTCGACCTGGCGCACCGCGTCCTCGAGATAGCGGATCGCCGCCAGTGTCCGGCTGAAGGCGGCCGGCGGATGGGGGTCGAGCGGGTCTTCTTCGGTCTTGACCGGCCCACCCACACGCGCGAACGGCCAGCCGCAAAAGCTCTGCGCGATGAAGCGGCGCGTTCCCACTCGCCGCCCCGCCGCCAGCAGGGCATCCGTGACCTGAGTGCGCAGACGATTGGTCGTCGCAAACGCCTCGTCCAGTTTCCTGAAGTCCAGGGCGGCGGGAATGGCCGTGAGTTGGTGGATGATTACGTCGGGCCTGGCAT
>NZ_JAYRVJ010000111.1:0-11886 GCF_041918635.1 Promineifilum sp. (SeqCode) | reverse complement strand
TGACAATGGGGACAATTTATCATCTGGGGTCAGAAAAGCAAAAGCCCTCGTACATTACGAGGGCTTGGCACCTTGAAGGGTGAGACTATAGGCTGTACGGGAGCGACGGGGATCGAACCCGCGATCTTCGGCTTGACAGGCCGACGTGTTAACCGCTACACCACGCCCCCTCCTACAAGGTGGGATATTACCAGATGTAGGGAGAGGTGTCAACAAATTCCACGACAAAAGCCGTAGGGGCAGGCCTGCGTGTCTGCCCTGACTAGGTAAGGCAGACACGCAGGTCTGCCCCTACCAGGTGTCCCATTGGCGACAATAGCGGCTATACTGTAGGCATCACCATCCTCCGTACCGCTAGTTACTTCTTGGCTCGAACACATGAACGATCCGACGACCGCTCTGATTCTGGCCGTTGACCTGGGCACGTCCGGCCCGAAAGTGGCCCTGGTGACGCCGCGCGGCGAGGTGCTCGATTGCCGCACCGGCGCGATTACTCTCACCATTCTGCCCGGCGGCGGGGCGGAACAAGACCCCGACCAGTGGTGGGCAAGCATCAAGACGACTATTGCCCAACTCTTGCGCGACCATCCCGACGCCGCCGGGCGCATCGCCGCCATCGGCTGCACCAGCCAGTGGTCGGGTACGGTCGCGGTGGACGAGGACGGCCGCCACCTGATGAACGCCATCATCTGGATGGACACCCGCGGCGCGCCCTACGTCCGGCAGATCACCAATGGGTGGCCCAAGGTGGCCGGATACGGCGCACCGCGGCTGGCGACCTGGCTGCGGCTGGCCGGCGGCATCCCGGCCCACTCCGGCAAAGACCCCATCGCCCACATCCTCTACATCAAGCACACCCGCCCCGACGTCTACCGCCAGACCTACAAGTTTCTGGAGCCGAAGGATTACCTGAACCTGCGCTTCACCGGCCGCTTCGCCGCCTCCCACGAGTCCATCACCCTCCACTGGCTGACCGACAACCGCGACATCCACAACGTCCGCTACGACGACCGGCTGCTGCGCTTCTCCACCGTGCCGGCCGACAAGCTGCCCGAACTCAAGCGGGCGGTGGACGTGCTGGGGCCTATCCGGCCCGACGTGGCGCGGGAGTTAGGCCTGGCGGAAGGCACGCCGGTCATCATGGGCACGCCCGACATGCACTCGGCGGCCATCGGCGCGGGAGCGGTGGCCGATTTCGAGCCGCACCTCTACATCGGCACGTCGGCCTGGCTGACCTGCCACGTGCCCACCAAGCGCGTCGATCTGTTTCACAACATGGCCTCGCTGCCGTCGGCCGTGCCCGGCAAATACTTCATCGCCAACGAGCAGGAAACGGCCGGCGCGTGCCTGGCCTTCCTGCGCGACAACATCCTCTACGCCGACGACGCCCTGGAGCGGCGGGAGCGCATCCCCAACGTCTATCCCGTGTTCGACCGCATGGTCGCCGCTACGCCGGCCGGCAGCGACCGGGTACTGTTCACGCCCTGGCTGCACGGCGAGCGCACGCCGGTCGATGACGGGCTGGTGCGCGGCGGCTTCCACAACCTGTCGCTGCGCACCACGCGCGCCCACATGATCCGGGCCGTCTTCGAGGGCGTGGCCTACAACACGCGCTGGCTGCTGCGCTACGTCGAGCGTTTCGTCGGACGACGGCTCGACGAGATTCGCATGATCGGCGGCGGCGCGAACTCCGACGTCTGGTGCCAGATTCACGCCGATGTGCTCGATCGCGCCATCCGGCAGGTGAAAGATCCGGTTCAGGCCAACGTGCGCGGCGTCGGGCTTCTGGCAGCCGTGGCGGTGGGCCTGACCACCTTCGAGGCCATCGACCACGACGTGCCCATCGCCAACACCTACCGCCCCAACCCGGCCAACCGCGCCCTCTACGACGAACTTTTCGCCGCGTATGAAACGATCTACCGGCAGAACCGGCGCATCTACGCCGGACTCAATCGGGGGAACCATGAGCTTGAAGGACACGCTGAATAAGTTAATAGGGCGCGCCGCCGCGCCGCTGGAGAAAGGGTTGCGGGCCGTGCCGGCCGTCAACCGGCGCATCGAGGCGCAATATGACGAGGTGATGCCGGCATTGGAGCGGTCGCTGAAGCCCTATCGCGACCTGTACCCTTCGTATGCGCAACTGCCCGAGGCGGGGCGCGACCGCGATGACATCCTGCGCGAGATGGCGGAGCTTCAGGCCATCGAGGCCGAGCGCTGGCGCGACGGCTTCGTCTCCGGGGCGGTCTATCACGGCGACGCCGAACACATTGACTTTCTCAACCGGGTCTACGCCCTCAACTCGCAGAGCAACCCGCTGCACGCCGACGTCTGGCCCAGCGCCGCCAAGTACGAGGCGGAGATCGTCGCCATGACCGCCGACATGCTGGGGGCGTCCCCCAGACCCTCCCATTGGGAGGGGCTGGGGCAGGGTCTTCTCGCCTCCCATTGGGAGGGGCTGGGGCAGGGTCTTCTCCCCTCCCATTGGGAGGGGCTGGGGGAGGGTCTTCTCCCCTCCCATTGGGAGGGGCTGGGGGAGGGTCAGAGATCTGCGGAACCGTCTCCAGCGGCGGCACGGAGAGCATCCTCCTGGCGATGAAGACATATCGTGACCGCGCCCGCGCCGAGCGGGGCATCACCCAGCCGGAGATGCTGGCCCCGGTCACGGCCCACGCCGCGTTCGACAAGGCGGCGCAGTATTTCAACATCAAGATGGTGCGTATTCCGCTGGATGGCGATTACCGGGCCGACGTGGCGGCGGCGCGGCGGGCCATCACCCGCAACACCATCGTCATCGTCGGGTCGGCCCCCGCCTTCCCCCACGGCGTTATCGACCCTATCGAGGCGCTGTCGTCGCTGGCCCTGGAGCATGGCCTCGGCTTCCACACCGACGCCTGCCTGGGCGGCTTCGTGCTGCCCTGGGCGGCCGAACTCGGCTACCCCGTACCGCCATTCGACTTCCGGCTGCCCGGCGTCACGTCGATGTCGGCCGACACCCACAAGTACGGCTACGCGGCCAAGGGCACGTCGGTCGTGCTCTATCGCGGCGCGGCGCTACGCCGCTACCAGTACTTCACCGCCACCGATTGGCCCGGCGGGCTGTACTTCTCGCCCACCTTCGCCGGCAGCCGTCCCGGCGCGCTCAGCGCGGCCTGTTGGGCGTCCATGGTGTCGCTGGGGCGCGAGGGATACCGCGAAGCCGCGCGCCGCTTGCTGGCGACGGCGGCTCAAATGCGCGAGGGGATCGCCGCCATCCCCGGCCTGCGGCTGCTGGGCCATTCGCTGTTCGTCCATGCCTTCACCTCGGACGAGCTGGACATCTACCGGGTTATGGATGCCATGACCCATCGCGGCTGGAGCTTGAACGGGCTGCACCGGCCGTCGTGCGTCCACGTGTGCGTCACTCTGCGACACACGCAGCCAGGCGTGGCCGAGCGGTTCATCGACGATCTGCGGCAGGCCGTAGAGGAAGTGCGCGCCCACCCCCAGGCCGAGGGCGGCATGGCCCCCGTCTACGGCATGGCCGCCACCCTTCCCCTGCGCGGCGTCGTCGGCGGGTTTTTGGAGCGGTATGTGGATGCGCTGTATAGGGTCTAGGGGATAGGGGCTAGGGAAGAGCGCTCTTCCCTAGTCCCTAGCCCCTATCCCCTAGTCCCTATTATGTTGGCATCCAACTGATCATCTGAATATTCTTCGCCTCGAACTTGCCCGATGGGTGGCGGGACTCGGCCAGTTCGAACTGGAAGACGTGGCTATAGCTGGGCAGGTGCAGCGGGTCCACGTTGTCGGGCAGGTTGGAATCGTGGAAGTAGGCCGTGTCATAGGGCGAATCGGGGTGCTGCGTGTCGGTCAGCCACAGCTTCGCGCCATGGACGCGCAGAAAGCGCATGAAGCCGTAGTTGAGCTTGTGGAAGTAGCACGTGCCACGCACAATGGAGCCCACCTCGCCCCACCCCGGCGTGTCTATGACTACCGGCGCGCCGTTCGTCGTCGGCACGAGGTCGGGGATGAGGTAGCCGGAGATGAACAGGTCGGACTCGCGCCGCAGGTCGGACGACGTGTTGTCCAGCGCAACCACTTCCACTCGGCAGCCCCGGTTCTGCACGGCTGTAATGACGCGCGTGAAGTCCCCGTCGCCCGTCACCAGCAGCACGCGGTCGAGGTGCTCCGACTGGAGTAGCATGTCCACGGCCAAATCCAGGTCGGCGTTGGCCTTGCCGTAGCGCTTGCCGTTCTCGTCCTCGTACCAGCGCACTTCCTTGATCAGCACCTTGTAGCCGAAATCGCGCAGCAGCGAGTAGAAGCGCTGCGTGCTCTTCTCATAAATGGGGTCGGTGCGCGCCCGATCGGCGTCGAAGCTGACGTAGGCGTTCAGCCGCACCAGTTCCGCGCCATCGCGGCTGGCGAATTCGCGCAGCACGTCGTAGCGCATCCGATAGCCGCCATTGCGATACATATTGGCGGTGTCCACGTAGACAGCAGCTCTGACAGTAGAAGGATTGTGTTGCATGTAAATGACGTTGGCTCGAATAGTTTATTGGGTTCAACAGTGTTCACTGCGGCGCTAATTGTATAACGTCGGCGGGTTCTATTCAATGGGACGCTGATGAACGCCGATTGGGACGCCGTTTGGCGCTGATGAGAATTAGCGAAAAACCGCGTCTGAAATCTGCGTTCATCAGCGTCCCGTTCCCCTCTTGACAACCCCTTACCCATCATTTATGATATGCTTTGTAAGTTAACTTAACTTACATCTAGCTGCTATCTCACTCATTCATGGAAAAGGCGACCCGCGGCCAGACGAAAGACCACAACAGCCGGCTCGTCCTCAAGACGATCTACGACGCCGGCTCGGTTAGCCGCGCCGAGGTCGCCCGCCTAACCGCCCTGACCCGGCCCACCGTCTCCGCGCTGGTGGCCGAACTGATCGAAGGTGGCCTGGTGGTCGAGACGGGCCAAGGCCCCTCGGCCGGCGGCAAGCCCCCCACTCTGGTCACGCTCCATGGCGATGGCCGCCGCTTGCTGGCCCTCGACCTGAGCGGCGGCGAGTTTCGCGGCGCGCTGGTCAATTTGCGCGGCGAGATCGACCGGCGCGTGGCCCTGCCCGCCGCCGGTTTACGCGGCGAAGCGGCGCTGGCCCGCGTCTACGAACTGGCCGATTCACTCCTACCCACGCCCCTGCCTCTCCTGGGCATCGGTGTGGCCACGCCCGGCCTGGTCGCCCCGCGGCTGGGCATCGTCCTGCGGGCCGTCAACCTGGGCTGGGCCAATCTGCCTCTGGGCGACTTGCTCGCCGCCCGCTACGGCCACCCCGTCCACGTCGCCAACGACAGCCACATGGCCGCGCTGGCCGAATACACTTTCGGCGTGGGCCGCGAGACGCCGCACCTCATCACCATTCGCATCGGCCAGGGTATCGGCGCGGGCGTCATCCTCGACGGCCGCCCCTTCTACGGCGACGGCTTCGGCGCGGGCGAGATCGGCCACGTCGTCATCGACCCAGCCGGCGAGTTGTGCAGCTGCGGCAACCGCGGCTGCCTGGAGACGACCAGCAGCACCCGCGCCATCCTGCGCCGGGCAGCCGAGGCCGATCGCAGTGGCTCCGCCCTGGCCGGCGACCCGCCCACCTGGGAGCGTTTCGCCGCCGCTGTGGCCGCCCGCGACCCGCTGGCTGTGGAGATCGCCGCCGCCGCCGGCTGCCACCTGGGCGCGGCTGTCGCCCACCTGGTCGGAGCCTACAACGTGCAGACCATCGTCATGGCCGGGCGAATCGCCGACCTGGGCGATACACTGCTCAACGCCGTGCGGGCCGAGATGCGCCGCCGCGTGCTACCGGCCATGGCCGATGCCACGACCATCCGCTACACCTCGTTGGGCGACCGCGCCGGCGACATCATCATCCTGGGCTGTTCGGCCCTCGTCCTGCACCGGGAGTTGGGGATCGTATGAAACTGCGCGTCGGGCTGGACATCGGTGGCACGAAGACAGCCGCGCTCGTCGTGGATGAGGCCGGCCGGCGATTGGGCGAAGCGGTGCGCCCGACAGACGTACGCGACCCCGGCTGTCTGGTGGCCGGCACAGTCGAGACGGTAGATCGAGCGCTGGCCGCGGCCGGCGCGACGCGGGCCGACCTGATGGCTGCCGGCGTCGGCATCCCCGGCCAGGTAGACCCGGCCGGCGGCCTGGTGCGGCTGGCCGTCAACCTCAACCTGTTGCGCCCCTACCCGCTGGGCGAGGCGCTGCGGGCGGCGTTGGGCGTGCCGGTGACGCTGGAGAACGACGTGCGCGCCGCCGCCTGGGGGGCCTACCATTGGGTCGCCGTCAACGTTACAGAGTCCGCATCCTCAGATGCGGGCGGCGGTGGGTGGCAGGTAACAGGTGGCAAGTGGCAATCGGAGTCCGCATCCTCAGATGCGGGTCTTGTCGCGGCCAGATTAGAACCCGTATCTGAGGATGCGGACTCTGTAAGTGGGCCATCCACATCCGCACATGGCTCGCTTAGTAGTTTGGCTTACCTGAGCATCGGCACGGGCATCTCCGCCGGCCTGGTGCTCGACGGGCGGCTCTACCGCGGGGCGCACGGTATGGCCGGCGAGATCGGCCACATCCCCCTGGACCCGGCCGGGCCGCGTTGCGCCTGCGGTTCCTATGGCTGCCTGGAAGCTGTGGCCGCCGGGCCGGCCATCGCCGCCCAGGCCGCCGCGTCCGTGCCGGCCGGCGAGCGCCCCCTCAGCACGGGCGAGGTCTACGCCCTGGCCGCCGCGGCTCCCCACACGCCGGGCCAGGCTGAGGCCGAGCGCATCGTGGCGCGGGCCGCCGGCCATCTGAGCCGCGCCCTCTATCTGTTGGTGATGGCCTATGACGTGGAGCGCGTCGTCCTGGGCGGCGGCGTCACCCGCGCCGGGTCTGCCTTCGAGCGCCCGTTGCGCGCCGCGCTGGCCACCCTGCGCGCCGATTCGCCGCTGGCGGCGTCGATGCTGCCCGATGAGAAGGTGGTCATCGTGCCGCCGGATTTCAACGCCGGGGTGATGGGGGCGGTCTTTCTGGCCGCTTGATAGCAAAGGGTGAATGTCGGGAGGTGAAGTATCAGAAGACGATCCGCAGATTATGCAGATTTGGCAGATTCCACAACCTGTTTGATGAATGAACGGAGGAAAGAAATGAAACGTTACGTGACTGTGTTGGTGTTGTTGGCCCTGAGCGCGCTGCTCGTCGCCTGTGGCGGCGGGGCAGCCGTTGAGCAGGCCGTGCAGGAAGTGGCCCCGACGCTTCAGGCGGCGGCCACCGAGTTGGCCCCCACCCTGGAAGCGGTGGCGACCGAAGTCGCTCCTACCCTGGAGGCGGTGGCGACGGCCATCTCTCCGACTGAAGAGCCGACAGCTGAACCCGCCGCCGAAGAGCCGACGGCCGAACCCGCGGCTGAGGGCGAGGGCAGCTTCCTGGAGCGCGCCCGCGCCGGCGAGTTCACCGGCACGACCATTAACCTGATGGGTGTGATGGTCGATGAAGAGGCGGTCAAGATGGAAGCCGCCGTCGCTCCGTTCGAGGAGCAGACCGGCATCGACGTTGTTTACGAGGGCACGCGCGAGTTCGAGACGGCGATCAACGTCCGCGTCGACGCCGGCGACCCGCCCGACATCGCCAACATCTCCCAGCCGGCCATGGTGCAGCGCTTTGCCTCGGCCGGCGAGCTGGTGGACATCAGCGAGTTCCTGCCCCGCGAGACGCTGCAAGAGACCTACATCGACAGCTGGCTCGACATGGCGACCATGCCCGGCGCCGATGGCGAGGACATCATGGCCGGCGTCTGGCACCGCGCCGCGGTCAAGAGCATGGTCTTCTACCCCAAGGCCCAGTTCGACGCCGCCGGCTACGTCGTGCCGGAGACGTGGGATGAGATGCTGGCCCTGACGCAGCAGATCGCCGACGACGGCGACACCGCCTGGTGCATCGGCATCGAGTCCGGCGCGGCCACCGGCTGGGTGGCGACCGACTGGATGGAGAACATCATGCTGCGCACGACCTCGCTGGAGAACTACGACAAGTGGGTCACCGGCGAACTACCCTTCGCCTCGCCCGAGGTGAAGAATGCCGCGGAAACGATGGGCGAGATCTGGCTGAACGACACCTACGTCTATGGCGGCGTGCCGTCCATCGTCTCGACCTTCATCGGCGACTCCCCTGTGCCCATGTTCGCCGACCCGCCCGGCTGCTGGTTCCACTCGCAGGCGGCGTGGATCACCGGTTTCTTCGGCGATGACACGCTGGTTCCCGGCGAGGACTATGACTTCTTCTACCTGCCGCCCATCGACGAGAGCCTGGGCCGTCCGGCGCTGGTGGCCGGCGACATGATGGTCATGTTCAATGACCGTCCCGAAGTCCGCGCCCTGATGGAGTTCTTCAGCAAGGGCGAGGGCGTGGAGCAGTGGGTGCGTCAGGGCGGCGCGTTGTCGCCGCACAAGGACGCCAGCCTCGACTGGTATGAGAGCGTGGTCGACCGCCAGGTGGCCGAACTGCTGGCGAACGCGACAAGCGTGCGCTTCGACGCCTCCGACCTGATGCCGGCCGAAGTGGGCGCAGGCTCCTTCTGGAAGGCAATGACGGACTGGATCAGCGGCTCGACCGACCTGGACACCGCTCTGGCCGAGATCGACGCCTCCTGGCCGCAGGAATAGGTGTAGGGCGGGTTTGAAACCCGCCTCTACCAGCGACAACCATGACCCACGTAGGGGCAGGTTTGAAACCTGCCCCTACCAACGACAACCATAACTCATGTAGGGGCGGGTTTGAAACCCGCCCCTACGAACGCCTTATGTCCCAACCACCCATTGATTTCATCGGCGACAAGCTGATGCTGGCCTTCGAGGGCCGACAGCCGCCGGGGCGCATCCTCGACTGGATCGCGACCCGCGGCGTGGCCGGCTTCACCCTGTTCCGCGAGCACAACTACGACGACCCGGCCCAGTTCCGCGCCCTGACGGACGCGTTGCAAGCCGCGGCCCGCGCCGCCGGCCACCCCCCGCTGCTCATCGCCGTCGACCAGGAGGGCGGCCAACTGACCGCCCTTGGCGCGGGCCTGACCCAGTTCGCCGGCAACATGGCCCTGGGCGCCGCCGGCGACCCTGCGTTGGCCCGCCGCGTCGGCCGGGCCATGGGCCGCGAGCTGGCCGCCGTGGGGGCCAACGTCAACTACGGGCCGGTGCTCGATCTGGCGACCAACCCCAACAACCCCAGCCTGGGCATCCGCGCCTTCAGCGACGACCCGGCGCTGGCCGGCGCGCTGGGCGCGGCGCTGGTCGATGGGCTGCAAGCGTCCGGCGTCGCCGCCACACTGAAGCACTTCCCCGGCAAGGGGGAAGCGGCCGTGGACTCCCACTTCGGCCTGCCGGTCATCGCCCACGACCGCGCCCGGCTGGAGCGGGTGGAGTTCGCCCCCTTCCGCGCGGGCGTGGCCGCCGGGGCCAAGCTGCTGATGACAGGCCACTTCGCCCTGCCGGCGCTGACGGGCACGACCGCCTACCCGGCCACCGTCGCCCGGGCTGTGATGACCGACTTCGCCCGCGGCGACATGGGCTTCCAGGGGGTCATCATCACCGACGCCCTCGACATGGGGGCCATCACCCAGGGCGCGGGGCAGATCATCGACGTTATCGCCGCCGTGCGCGCCGGGGTCGATCTGATGCTCATCATGCTCGACGCCGATACGCAGGAGCGGCTCTACGCCGGCCTGGCGCTGGCCCGCAGCCGCGAGTTGATCGACGATAGCCACCTGCACGCCTCGGTGGGACGCATCCGGGCGCTGCGCGAGTGGGCCGCCGCCCAGCCACAACCGGGCCTGGACGTGGTCAACTGCGCCGAGCACCGCGCGCTGGAGGCGGAACTGGCCCGGCGCGCTCTGACGCTGGTGCGCGACGAGGCGGGGCTGTTGCCGTTGCGCCTGCCAGCCGACGCCCGCGTGGCCGCCGTCATGCCCCAGCCGGCCAACCTGACCCCGGCCGACACCTCGGCCTTCGTCGTCCCGGCCCTGGCCGACGCGCTACGCGCCTACCACCCGCGCGTGGACGAGTTCGTGACCGCCCACCGGCCGGACGACGCGGAGATCGCCGCCCTGCGCGAGCGCGTGAGCGGCTACGATTTGCTGGTGCTGGGCACTATCAACGCCTTTGCGCAGCCGCAACAGGCGGCGCTGGCCCATGAGCTGCTGGCGACGGGCGTCCCGGCCGTCACCGTCAGCCTGCGCCTGCCCCATGACGCGGCGGTCTATCCGGCGCGGACGCACCTGGCGACCTACAGCCTCCACCGGCCGTCGCTGGACGCGCTGGCGGGGGCGCTGTTTGGCGACTTCGCGCCCACGGGGCGGCTGCCGGTGAAGATGTAAGAAATGATCCGCAGATTCCGCAGATTTTTATCTCACGCAAAGACGTAAAGCTCAGAATTCTGAGCTTTGCGTCTTTGCGTGAGATCTGTTTCCCAATCTGCGTAATCTGCGGATCGTTCTTCTGATAGGGGTAATGACCATGCTCGCCATTCGCCACGCCACGCTGATCACGCCCGATGCCGTTGTCACCGATGGCACGGTACTGGCAGCCGGCAGCCGGATTCAGGCCGTCGGCGGCCCCGATCTACCCCTCCCGGCCGGCGTCGAGACCCGCGACGCCAACGGGCTGCTGCTGGCCCCGGGCTTCCTCGATTTGCAGATCAACGGCGGCTTTGGCCTCGACTTCACCGCCGACCCGGCCACCATCTGGGGCGTGGCCGCCGCGCTCCCCCGCTTCGGCGTCACCAGCTTTCTGCCCACCGTGATCACCTCGCCGCTCGAAACGGTGCGGGCGGCGCAAGACGTGCTGGCCGCCGGCCCGCCCCCCGATTGGCGCGGGGCGCGCCCGCTGGGGCTGCACCTGGAAGGGCCATACCTCAACCCCGGCAAGAAAGGGGCGCACAACCCGACCCACCTGCGCCCGCCGTCCGTGGCCGAGGTGGCCGGCTGGTCGCCGGCGGCGGGTGTGCGGCTGGTGACGCTGGCCCCGGAGTTGCCCGGCGCGCTGGAGGTCATCGCTGCGCTGGCCGGTCGGGGCGTGGTCGTCAGCGCCGGCCACTCGCTGGCGACGTTCGACGAGGCGGTAGCCGGTTTCGACGCCGGGGCGCGCTACGCCACCCACCTGTTCAACGCCATGCCGGCGCTGCACCACCGCGAGCCGGGGCTGGCCGCCGCGGCGCTGGCCGACCCGCGCGCCGTCATCGGCCTCATCCCCGACGGGCTGCACGTCCACCCGGCGCTGGTCGCCCTGGTCTGGCGACTGCTCAGCCCGGCGCGGCTGAACCTGGTGACGGACGCGATGGCGGCGATGGGCATGCCCCCCGGCGAGTACGCGCTGGGCGACTTCCGCGTGACGGTCGATGGGGCGTCGGCGCGACTGGCCGATGGCACGCTGGCCGGCTGCGTCCTGTCGCTCGACGCCATCCTGCGCGCCTTCGTGGGCTTCACCGGGGCGACGCCGGCCGAGGCCATCGCCACGGTGACAGCGACGCCGGCGCGGTTGCTGGGGTTGGAGCGGCTGGGGCGGATCGCGCCCGGCGGCGACGCCGACCTGGTGCTGCTGACGCCCGATCTGCGGGTGGTGGAGACGTTTGTGGCGGGGGAGTCGGGTTTCCGGATAGTGTAGGGGCAGACCTGCGTGTCTGCCCGAGGGCGCACACGCAGGTGCGCCCCTACTGTTTACCCCCAACGGACTTCCGGCTACAATCCGGGCGCTGGCAGAATCCATCGTAAGGTCTCATCGCATGAAAACAACCCGACATCTGCTGCTCGGCGTCTTCCTCATCAGCATGGGCGCGCTGGCGCTGGAAGTGGTGCTGACCCGCATCTTCTCCGTGACGATGTGGTATCAC
>NZ_JAYRVJ010000110.1:0-5855 GCF_041918635.1 Promineifilum sp. (SeqCode) | reverse complement strand
CTGGTTGGGCACGCGATCAACTGTGCTCTACAGGACTTCTCAGCCAGCGACCGGTGCACTCAGATCGGTCAGGTCTTGGCCTGAGTGGGCAAGGCGTCCGCTAGTTCGCGCAGCGCCTCGAACTCGATGTAGACGTTGTTGATGAGCTGCTCCGGGTCGGGCACAAGGCTGGCGTCGGTGGCCACGCCGATCATCACGCTGCCGTTGTAGCTGATGATGCTGATACCCATGCCCAGGCCACCCGATTGGGGAACCCAGGCCATCATCTCGCGCATCGGGCGGCCGGCGAGGTAGAGTTGGATCTGCGGGCCGGGCACGTTGGTCAGAACCATGGTTGATTTGCTGGCGAAGAAGTCCAGGAACAGACCCTCAATGTCCGTAGGCGTCATGCCCAGGGCGTAGAGCACGCCGTAGGCCACCACCGCCTCGGGCGATTCCTTGATCTCGTTCATGCTGTGGCGCATCTCGAAGAAGCGTTCGTGCGGAGTGGCCGCGCCGACGGGTAGGGTGGGGAAGATGAGGCCAAAGCGATTCCCCAATTCCAACGGGGCATCGAGCGGGCGCAAGTTGACCGGGACAGTCGCCCGGACGTTTACGCCATCAACCGGCTGCTCGCGCTCCAGCATATAGCGGCGCAGCGCCCCGGCCACTGTTGCCATCAGCGTGTCATTCACAGTGCCGCCCAGCGTCTTGCCCACCCGCTTCACCTCGGTCAGAGGCAACGGGTCAGACCAGGCGGCGCGCTTGGCGACGCCCAAATCGCCTTTGAACAAGGTCTGCGGGTCGGGCGTGCGCAGGATCATCTCGACCAGCTTGGTCGTGCCGCCCGTGCCGATCTTGGCCGCGTCTATCAGCCGGCTGGGGTGGCGGAGCGTCTCCAGAGTTTGCTGGAGGGCCAGATCGGCCACTTGGCGCGTGGTCTTGGCGGCGGCCATGGTCGTCTTGCCGACCATCATGGCTGGACTCATGAGGGTTTCGACCAGCCCGCGGCGTTTCCCGGCTGGATGATCCTCCTCATCCGGAGTGGTCGGCGGGGAAGCATCGGGTGTCAGGTCGGTCATTGACAGGAGCACCCGCATGAGGGCGATGCCGTCGGCGATGGAGTGGTGCAAGCGGCAGGCGACGACGCATCCCTGACCGTAGCCTTCCACCAGCACGAACTGCCACAGCGGCCGGGTTTGGTCTAGTGGTGTGCTGATGAGATCGCTCATGAACGCCTGTAGCGCTTGTTTGTCGCCTGGCGCGGGCAGAGCGACCCGGTGCAGATGGGAACGCACGTCGAAGTGAGGGTCTAGTTCCCACGTGTAGTTGCCCAGCGGTGTGCGCGGGGGCACGACGCGCTGGCGGAAGCGGTCGAAGGTCAGCAAGCGCCGCTCGATGGTCGCCACCAGTTGGTCGAAACCGATTGGCTCATCGAAGGTCATAAAGCTACAGATCATCATGAGGTTCGTCGGGCGTTCCATGTGCAACCAGGCGGTATCGACGTTGGACATGGTCTCTTTATGCTTCGACATGAGCGCACTCTCCTGGGGACAGGGCCTAGGTTCCAGGGGGCAGGAGATAGGGGTCAGGAAAGAGAGTTCTTCCCTAGCCCCTAGTCCCTATTCCCTAATACCTAATTGTATGAGAAACGATGACGCTGATCAATGAGTGCGCGCGGTTTGGCGGGCCGGCGGGTCGAGGGTAAACTGGATTGTTTGGACGCAGGTGACGATGACCACAACTACAAAAGATAGAGATAGTCGTAAAGAGGTCATTCAGGCCGAACTGGCCTGGCATGAGCAGGAGGCTCACCGGCGCTATTCGCTCGACGAGCTGTTATACGATCCACCGGCGTTCGACGCGGTGGTGGAGCCGGCCCTGGACTTCCTGGAGGCGCGGCCTGGGGAGCGCGTGTTGGATATGGGCTGCGGCGAGGGCAAGGAGACGTACGCGCTGGCGGCGCGCGGTCTGGTGGTGATCAGCACCGATCTGTCGCACACGCAGCTGGCCCGCGCGCGCGACCGGGTGTGCGACGGCCTGCCCGATGCCCGCGCCCACTTCGTGCAGGCCAACGCCGAGGAACTGCCGTTCGCCGCCGGGGCGTTCCGCATCATTTACGGCAAGGCCATCTTGCATCACCTCGATCTGGGCCTCTCGGCCGCGGAGGTGGATCGGCTGCTGCAACAGGGCGGTCGGGCCACGTTCGCCGAGCCGCTGGCCCGCCACCCGCTCATTGGACTGGGCCGCCGCCTGACGCCCCGGCTGCGCACCCACGACGAGCGCCCCTTCGGCCTGGAGGAGATGGACGACTTCGCCAGGCGCTTTGTCAAGCGTGGCGTCGAGACTTTCTTTTTGCTGGCGCCATTGGCCTATCCGTTGCGGCTGCTGCCGGGCGGCGAACGCATGTTTCAGACAGCCCATGCGCGACTGGCGCGCCTAGACCGCTATCTCTTTGGACTTTTCGGCGGGTTGCGCCAGTTTGCCTGGTATGGGGTTGTGCGCATTGAGAAGTGACCAGGTGACGGCAGCGAGAGGCTGCGGTCTGTTAGCTGCGTTGCCCATGCTGCCGCTTGCGTCCTTCTATTTGCAGATAATCGCTGTCAGTTTCCCAGTTCTCCGGCCCGCCTCGGTTCGATTCTTGGAATAGTTGCTCCAAATCGTGCCGTAGCGCTTGCTTCTGTGACCCTTCCGGGAAGGAAGCATAGGCCATGGCGACAGGCCCCATATTGTCCAGGAAGAAATCCAGCGCCGCTGTTGGGCCAAACGGGAACTGCATCTTATAGGAGCCGTGGTTGGCGATGATACTGGCGAAGTGGGACGCCAGGCGCGATCGAGCGATGGCCTCGTCGCCCCAGGCCAGGGGCGAGGGCATAGGCGGCGCGGGCACATGGCGGCCGATAGTCTGCATGAGTCGGCCGCCCCAACTATTCGATGTCCAACAGAAGAGCACTACTCGC
Source organism: Promineifilum sp. (SeqCode) (assembly GCF_041918635.1). Classification (NCBI taxonomy): domain Bacteria; kingdom Bacillati; phylum Chloroflexota; class Ardenticatenia; order Promineifilales (SeqCode); family Promineifilaceae (SeqCode); genus Promineifilum (SeqCode); species Promineifilum sp. (SeqCode). Next base: position 2,916 of record NZ_JAYRVJ010000110.1, on the reverse strand, counting down.
CCGTTAGTCTTCAACACGCGGGCCATCTCGGCGGTTGCGGCGTCCGGATGTGCGGCGAAGATGACTCCGAACTGGCTCACCACGGTGTCGAAGGACGCGTTGTCGTATGGCAAGGCCTCAATGTCGCCTTCGTCGAAACGGACAGACAGCCCATTAGCCTGGGCGCGCTCTCGGGCCGCTTCGACGAGGTTGGAGGCAATGTCAATGCCGACAACCTCGGCGCCGGCCTGGGCGGCGCGCAGGGCGAAAACGCCCGCGCCACAAGCAGCATCCAGCACGCGCTCACCTGAGTGGATGTGAGCCTGTTCAAAAACAGCGTCGTCGCCCGCCCGTGTGTAAGGAGCAAAGGCGCCAAAATCGCCTTTCATCCACGCGATGCGGTTCATAGCGCCGCCAGAAACGGATCTAGTTGACATGCATCACTCTTTTTGTGCTGAGCTTGCACCCGGTAGGGCTTATCGGTGTTATACTACAGTGATAGTATATTTATTATAGTAACACTATATCCAATATGGGCATGATACATCCTGATTACCGAATTGTCAAGAGGACAGATGAGCCAGAAGACAGCAAAACGAAAATACAATGCGAGCCGACGTATAGAACAGGCGCAAGAAACAAAACGCCATATCCTGGATGCGGCGCTGACGTTGTTCGGCGATCACGGCTATAGCGGCGCAACCATAGAGGCGATCGCCCAAGAGGCTGGCGTCTCGCCCCTCACGATCTACACCGCGTTCGGCAACAAGCCTTCCCTTTTATCGGCGCTCGTGGATGTCTTAGTCGGTGGGGACGACCAGCCCATTCCTCTCTTGCAACGGCCGGAACCACAGGCGGTTCTTGAAGAGGCGGACCCTGTGGTCAAAATCTACCGCTTTGCTGAGTCCATCACCGATATCCTGGAACGTGTCGCCCCCATGTTCCCGCTCATGCGCATGGCGGCCAAGACGGAGCCGGAGATAGCTGCCACGCTGTCAAACCGTCTGGAGGCGCGGTTTCAGAACCTGACGAGGTTTGTCCAGAGCCTGATGGCCCACACCAAATTGCGCGAAGGGCTGGACGAAGAGTCGGCAACGACGACCGTCTGGGCCATCACCAGTCCGGACGTATACCTTCTACTGACAGTCGACAAAGGCTGGCCGAAAGCGCGTTTTGTCCACTGGGTTGGCGATTCGCTCGTGCGGCTGCTCTTGCCCTAGAGATCTGTCACGCACCCTTCCGACGCCGACTTCACCAGCTTGATGTATTTATACAGCGTCCCCCGCGTCGCCTTCAGCGGTGGAGCGATCCACGCGGCGCGGCGGGCGGCCATCTCCTCGGCCGCTACGCCCACGTCCATCGTGCGCGTCGTCGCGTCTATGACGATCGGGTCGCCGTCGCGCACCAGGGCGATGGGGCCGCCCTCCTGCGCCTCTGGCGTCACGTGGCCGACGATGAAGCCGTGGCTGCCGCCGGAGAAGCGGCCGTCGGTCAACAAGGCCACGTCCTTGCCCAGCCCCGCGCCCATAATGGCCGAGGTCGGCGTCAACATTTCCGGCATCCCCGGCCCGCCTTTCGGCCCCTCGTAACGGATGATGACTACGTCCCCTTTCCGGATTTGACCCGCTTCCAGCCCAGCCAGCATCGCCTCTTCCGAGTCATAGACCCGCGCCGGCCCGCTGAAGCGCTCGCCTTCCTTGCCGGTGATTTTCGCCACCGCGCCTTCGGGAGCCAGATTGCCCCACAGGATTTGGATGTGGCCCGTGGGCTTGATCGGGTCATCTAGCGGCCGGATGATGCGCTGCCCCGGCGCCAGCCCAGGCGCGGCGGCCAGGTTCTCAGCCACCGTCCGGCCCGTCACGGTCAGGCAGTCGCCATCCAACAGGCCATTCTCCCACAGATATTTCATCAGCGCCGGCGTGCCGCCGATGCCCTGCATGTCTTCCATCACGTAGGCCCCACTCGGCTTCAGGTCGGCCAGGAAGGGCACGCGGTCGCTGACGGCCTGAAAGTCGTCCAGGTTCAGCGGCACGTCCACGGCCTTCGCCATGGCGATCAGGTGTAGCACGGCGTTGGTGCTGCCGCCCAGGGCCATGACGACGACCATGGCGTTCTCGAAGGCGGCGCGGGTCATGATGTCGCGCGGCTTGATGTCGCGCTCCAGCAGCAGGCGCATGGCCGCGCCGGCGTGGCGGCACTCATCGTGCTTCTCGCCCGACTCGGCCGGGGCGGACGAACTGTAGGGCAGGCTCATGCCCAACGCCTCGATGGCGCTGGCCATGGTGTTGGCCGTGTACATGCCGCCGCACGCGCCCGGGCCGGGGCAGCTGTGGCGGACGATGAGCTGGCGCTCCGTCTCGCTGATCGTCCCGGCGATCGCCTGGCCATAACTCTGGAAGGCGGAGACGATGTCGAGTTGCGGGTGGTGGGCCGTGCAGCCGGCGCGTATCGTACCGCCGTAGATCATCAATGCCGGCCGGTTCAGCCGGGCCATGGCGATCAGGCAGCCGGGCATGTTCTTGTCGCAGCCGGGGATGGCGACCAGGGCATCGTACCAGTGGGCGGCCATCGTCGTCTCGATGGAGTCGGCGATGATCTCCCGCGACTGGAGCGAATAGCTCATGCCGTCCGTGCCCATGCTGATCCCGTCACTGACGCCGATAGTGTTGAAGCGCATGCCCACCAGATCGGCGGCGACCATGCCCTCCTTCACCCATTTCGCCAGCTCGTTCAGATGCATGTTGCAGGTGTTGCCCTCATACCACATCGAGGCGATGCCCACCTGCGGCTTGTGCATGTCTTCTTCGGTCAGCCCCGTGCCGTAGAGCATGGCCTGCGACGCGCCCTGGGATTTGGGTTGGGTGATGCGCGAACTATAAGTATTCATGGTTCATTGTTGGGCGGGTTGGCAACCCGCCGCTCCTGTCAGGCGGGTTG
>NZ_JAYRVJ010000109.1:0-1861 GCF_041918635.1 Promineifilum sp. (SeqCode) | reverse complement strand
GCCGCCGGGGCCAGTTCCCAGACGCGGTTCACCACCCGGTCGAGGAAGTAGCGATCGTGGCTGACGATGATGAGCGTGCCATCCCAGCGGCGCAGCGTCCCCTCCAGCCACTCCACGGCGGCGATGTCGAGGTGGTTGGTCGGCTCGTCGAGGATAAGCAGGGCAGGCTTCTCCAGCAGCAGGCGGCCCAGCAGCACGCGCGTCTTCTGGCCGCCGCTCAGATGTAGCAGCGGCGTGTCCCACTGATCCGCAGCAAAGCCCAGGCCCAAGAGGACGTGCTTGATCTCCACCTGGTACTGATAGCCGCCCTCGCGCTCGAACTGCTCCTGGGCACGACCGTACGCCTCGAGCAGTTCGGGCGAGTACGATTCGGCCAGGGTCGCCTCCAGCGCGGCCATGTGCGCCTCCTGCTCGCGCAAACCGGCGAAGACGGTCAGCATCTCCTGATAGACCGAGTTCTCGCGCCCGGCGAAGGTCAGCACCGCCTCCTGGCGTAAGTAGCCCAGGGACAGCCCCTCGGCGCGGTCGACGCGGCCGGCCGTCGGTTCCAGCAATCCGGCCAGGGCCAGCAGCAGCGTCGTCTTGCCGACACCATTGGGGCCGACCAAGCCCACGCGGTCGCGCCGCTCTAGCGACACGCTCACGTCGTGGAAAAGCTCGGCCGCCCCGAAAGCGTGGCCCAGTTCCCTGGCAGTCAGGATGGACATGGGGTCATTCTACAGGGACTAGGGGTTAGGGGCTAGGGACTAGGGAGGAACGTTCTTCCCCTAGCCCCTAACCCCTACTCCCTAACCATGCTATACTGTGGGTGGTCACCGTTTGTGCCCCTTTTCACAGACGGCCGGAGGAGCATATGTCTGAGTCACCCGATCGCAATCTGGCGCTGGAATTGGTGCGGGCGACGGAAGCGGCGGCATTGGCCTCGGCCCGCTGGGTCGGTCGTGGGCGGAAGGAAGAGGGTGATGGGGCGGCGGTCGGCGCACTGCGGCTGCTCCTGGGCGCGGTGCGCATGGACGGCATCGTCGTCATTGGCGAGGGGGAGAAGGACGAAGCGCCGATGCTCTACAACGGCGAGCGGGTGGGCAATGGCCACGGGCCGGCCGTGGACGTGGCCGTCGATCCAGTGGAGGGTACGACGCTGCTGGCCAAGGGGCTGCCCAACTCCATCTCCGTCGTCGCCATCGCCCCGCGCGGCACGCTGTTCAACCCCGGCCCGGCCTTCTATATGGACAAGCTCGTCGTTGGCCCGGAGGCGGCCGGCAAGGTGGACATCGAAGCGCCGGTGGCTGAGACGCTGGCCGTGGTGGCCTCGGCCAAGGGGCTGGCGGTGGATGAGGTCACGGTCGTCATCCTCGACCGGCCGCGCAACCGGGCGCGCATCGAGGCAGCGCGCGCGGCGGGGGCGCGCATCCGCCTCATCTCTGACGGCGACGTGGCCCCATCGATCATGACCGCGCTGCCGGGCACGGGCATTGACATCCTGATGGGCATCGGCGGCACGCCAGAAGGGGTCATCACCGCCTGCGCCATGCACGGCCTCGGCGGCGAAATCCAGGGCTGCCTGGCCCCCCAATCCGAAGGGGAGCGGGAGCGAATCGAGGCAGCCGGCATCGACATCGGCCGCAAGCTGACCCTGGCTGAATTGGCTACCGGCGAGGATCACTTCTTCGCCGCCACCGGCATCACCCAGGGCGACTTCCTGCGCGGCGTGCGCTACGTGGGCAACGGGGCGATCACGCACTCGCTGGTCACGCGCTCGCGCTCCGGAACCTGGCGCACCATCGAGGCCCACCACCGCTGGGACAAGCTGATGCGGATCAGCGAGGTTGAGTACAGATAGAGCAGATGAAAGAACGGCCCG
>NZ_JAYRVJ010000108.1:0-3599 GCF_041918635.1 Promineifilum sp. (SeqCode) | reverse complement strand
CGCCAGCCCGGCCAGCGCTACCCGCCACGGCTCGCGCACCGCCCGGTCGCCGCCGGGCAGGGGGACGTAGCGCAGGTGGGCCGCCCGCTCATAGCCGCCATAGCCGGCGATCAGGAACTCGCCGCCCCAGATGGCCCCATCGTCGCCGTAGCCCGTGCCGTCGAAGGCCACGCCGATGACCACCGCCTCCTGTCCCAGCCCGTGTTCGGCCATGCCCGCGGCGATGTGGGCGTGGTGGTGCTGCACGCCGACGGCCGGCAGCCCCTCGCGCCCCGCCCGCTCCAGCGCGTAGCGCGTCGCCAGGTAGTCCGGGTGCAGGTCGTAGGCGATGGCCTCCGGCCGGACGCGGAACAGCCGCTCCAGGTGGGCCACCCCCTGCTCGAAAGAGACCAGCGTCTCGTAATTCTCCAGGTCGCCGATGTGGTGGCTCAGGAAGGCGTAGTCGTCGCGCGTCAGGCAGAACGTATTCTTCAGTTCCGCCCCCGTCGCCAGCGCCGGCCTTCCCCGCCACGGCAGCCTTACCGGAAACGGCGCATACCCCCGCGACCGCCTTACCGGCATCACGTGCGCCCCCGCGGATGGCCCAACCTGTTGCCCTTTCTTCCTCTTTAAATCTGCGTAATCTGCGAAATCTGCGGATTCTTCTTCCTCTTCAATCACCCGCATCACCGAGTCGTCGCAGCGCGTCTGAATCTCCCGGTCGTGCAGCAGCAGCGCGTCGGCCAGCCCGCCCAGCCGTTCCCGCGCCTCCGCGTTGGTATAGGCGATCGGCTCCTCGCTCAGATTGCCGCTGGTCATCACCAGCGCCTCCGGGAAGCCGGGCGCGCGCTCCAGCAGCAGGTGGTGCAGCGGCGTGTAGGGCAACATGATGCCTACCGCGTCCTGCCCCGGCGCGAGGGCGCGGGCCAGCGGCGACCCCGGCCGGCGGGCGACGATGACGATGGGCCGCGCCCGCGACAGCAGCAGCGCCTCTTCGGCCGCGCTCAGCCGGCAGTGGCGGCGGGCCGATTCGATGTCGGGCAGCATGACGGCGAATGGTTTGTCCACGCGCAGTTTGCGGCGGCGCAACTCCTCCACGGCCGCGGCGTCGTTCGCATCGCAGGCCAGGTGGAAGCCGCCCAGCCCCTTCACGGCCACGATGCGCCCCGCGCTCAGCAGGGCGCGCGCCGCTTGCAGCGCGTCCTCGCCGGCCGGGGGGGCGTCGTCGCCCGCGCGCTCCAGCCATAGGCGCGGGCCGCAGACGGGGCAGGCCACCGGCTGGGCGTGAAAGCGCCGGTCGAGCGGATCGGCGTACTCCGCGGCGCAGTCGGGGCAGAGAGGGAAGGCGGCCATCGTCGTCAGCGGCCGGTCGTAGGGGATGTCGCGGATGATGGTGAAGCGCGGGCCGCAGTTGGTGCAATTGATGAACGGGTAGCGATAGCGCCGGTCGGCCGGGTCGAACAGCTCGCGCAGGCAGTCGGGGCAGACGGCCATGTCGGGCGAGATAGGCTGGAAGGCTCCCGCCTCGGCCCGCGAGGCCAGGATGTCGAAGCGCGTGAAGCCGTTGGCCGGGCGCTCGCTCGCCTCCAGGCTGTCGATGCGGGCCAGCGGCGGCAGTTCGTCGCGCAGCGCGGCGGCGAAATCGGCCAGCGCCCCGGCCGGGCCATCCACCTCGATGTCCACGCCCGACGACGTGTTGCGCACCCAGCCGGTCAGCGCCAGCCGTTGCGCCAGCCCATAGACGAACGGCCGGAACCCCACCCCCTGCACCACGCCGGTGATATGGAGCCGCAGCCCAACCGTATCCACACTCTCAACTCTCAACTCTTAACTCTCAACTGCTCAACCACCCACTCCAACCACCCCTCCATCCCCTCGCCGGTGCGGCAAGAGAGCGGGAAGGTGACCAGCCCCGGATTGAGGGCCGCCACGCCGCGGCGGAAGTACGCCATGTCAAACTTGACATAAGGTAGCAGGTCGACCTTGTTGATGACCAGCGCGTCCACGCCGCGATACGTGCCCGGATACTTGTACGGCTTGTCGTCCCCTTCCGGCACGGAGGCCACGAGGACGCTGCGGTGCGTGCCCAGGGCGAAGTTGGCCGGGCAGATGAGGTTGCCCACGTTCTCGACGATGAGCAGGTCGATGGCCGACAGGTCTAGCTGTTCCAGCGCCCCCTGGAGCATGACCGCGTCCAGGTGGCACTCGCCGCCGGTGTTGATCTGGACGGCTGTCGCCCCGGCCGCGGCGGCGCGGTCGGCGTCGATGCTGGTGGCGATGTCGCCGTCAATGACGGCCAGCCGCAGCCGGCCCGCCAGCCGGCTCACCGTCTGCTCGACCAGGCTCGTCTTGCCCGCGCCGGGCGAGGCCAGGAAGTTGAGGCTGAAGACGCCCGCCGCGTCCAGCCGCGCGCGGTTCATCGCCGCCAGCCGGTCATTGGCGCCCAATATTTTCTCGACGACAGGGACTCGTTCGATCATCCAGTTCTCTCACAATCGGGCTTATTATTGCCGTACGGGCGGGTTTCAAACCCGCCCCTACCATTGTTCAGGAATAGCCGTGCTCACGTCAATCGCTTCTAGATAAAACTCTTCGCCGGCCACGACGCGCACGTCCTGGCTGTCGCACACCGGGCAGGTCAGCGCCTCGCGGGGGCTGTAGGTGTGGCCGCACGTCTGGCAGGCCAGTTGGCCCGGCACGCGCCGGAAGTGGAGCGTCGCCCCGGCCGCCGGCGTCCCCTCGGCCACGAAACCCCAATAGAACTGCACCGACTCGTCTACGATAGTGGACAGCTCGCCGATGACCAGATGCAGATCGGTGACGGTCGTGGCGTGGGCCTCGCGCGCGTGGCGGAGGGCGATCTCCAGGATGCTCTCGGTGACGGCTAATTCGTGCATGGCTGGCCGGCGTGTCCCGTTGACGGCGGATTCTCTGGTGAGCTTAACACCAACGGGGCCGCCGGCGCAGTGACATATGCCACCAATCCGGCATGACAAGTGTCACTACCAATTAGGAATTAGGAATTAGGAATTAGGAATTAGGAATTAGGAATTATGAGTCAGAAGCTCCCCCTCCGATTCTGCGTTCATAATTCCTAATTCTTAATTCCTAATTCATAATTTCCGCAGTACGACGACGGTGAAGTCATCCGCCTGAGGCAGGCCGGCGGCGAACTCATCCACGGTAGTGATGATGGCCGCCAGTAGTTCTTCGGCGCTGCTCCACGCCTGCGACCGCACGATGGCTTCCAGCCCCTCATCGTCCAGGAAGTCGCCGGCCGCGTTGCGCGCCTCGGTGATGCCGTCGGTGTAGAACACCACGTAGTCGCCCGGCTCCAGCATACACGTCCGCTCGTCGTGGACGAAGCCATCGAACGCACCCAGCAGGATGCCCCGCGCCTGGAGCGGCTCCACCTCGCCCGTGGCCTGGCGCAGCCAGAGCGGCGGGTTGTGGCCGGCGTTGGCGTAAGTCAGCCGGCCCGTCGGCGTGTCCAGTACGGCGTAGAAGGCGCTCAGGAAGAGCGGCGAGCCTTTGTCTTGCAGGATGAACTCGTTCACCCGCCGCAACGCCTCGGCCGGACTGTGCCCGTCGAGGGCGTAGGTGCGCATCAGCGTCCGGCT
>NZ_JAYRVJ010000107.1:0-17968 GCF_041918635.1 Promineifilum sp. (SeqCode) | reverse complement strand
GCGCGCGGCACGTTAATCGCCGCCAACTCAAGCTCATCACGAAAGAGCCATTCGTCCATGCGCTTCATTATGGGGCATTCGGCGGCGTTTGCCAACAGGCATATATGTGAATTTCTGGGTTGCGCGGGCACTTTGTTCTTGGGGCAGGATGCAGGGATGGTTTTGCCTTTATTACTATGCGAATATGATTGGTGGCTACGTGCGCTGTCCACGCGCTCCCCCCCTTCTCGCCGGGTGGTATATAATATGGCCCATGTACATCGAAGTTCACCTGGGCGACATCGTGCGCCTCCGTAAAAAGCATCCGTGCGGCAGTTTTGAGTGGGAGGTCGTTCGGCTGGGGGCCGACATCGGTTTGGTGTGTCAGGGCTGCCGGCGGCGGGTGCTCCTCCAGCGGGGTGAATTCAACAAGCAACTCAAGACCATCGTCACCGTCGCGAAAGGCGAATAGGCGCTTCCCGATCGTGGTCACAACCTTCTTGGCCGCCATTCACGTCGCCAGCGTCGCCGGCCTGGCGCTGTATGGGCTTCTCGGCTTCCTGACACTGGCGCTCTACCTGCGCCATCGCCATGAGCGCCGGCCGCTGCCGGTCGTGCCTGAGAGCGCGCTGCCCTGCGTTACCGTTCAGTTGCCGCTCTTCAACGAGCGCGACGTCGTGCAGCGGCTCATCTCGGCCGCGGCCGGGCTGGATTACCCGCGTGACCGCCTCCAGGTGCAGATACTCGATGACTCAACCGACGACACAACCGACCTGGCCGCGCTGTGCGTGGCCCAGTGGCGAGCCAAGGGGCTGGATATTGCGCTGCTCCACCGCGAGCACCGCCGCGGCTTCAAGGCGGGCGCACTGGCCGAGGCGTGCGATAGGGCGCGCGGCGAATTCATCGCCATCTTCGACGCCGATTTCGTGCCCGAACCGGACTTTCTGCGGCAAACAATCCCTTTCTTCGCTCAGGATGAGCGGCTGGGCATGGTTCAGGCGCGGTGGGGACATCTGAACGAGGCCGACTCAGCGCTGACTGGGGCGCAGGCCATAGCCCTGGACAAGCACTTCGCCATTGAGCAACTGGTTCGGCATCGCGCCGGCTGCTTCCCCAAGTTCAACGGCTCGGCCGGGGTCTGGCGACGCGCCTGTATCGCCGACGCCGGCGGGTGGCAAGCCGACACCGCGTGCGAGGATTTGTGCCTCAGCACCCGAGCCGTGTTGTCCGGTTGGCGCTTCCACTACGCCAGCGACGTGGTCGCCCCGGCCGAGTTGCCGACCACGATTCTGGCCTACAAGAGCCAACAGGCGCGCTGGGCGATGGGGGCCACGCAATGCCTGACCAAATACGCCGGCCCCATCTGGCGGGCGCGCGAGCACTCGCTGCTGGCGCGCCTCTATGCGCTGCTGACCATGTCGGCCTATACCACCCACTTATTACTGCTGGCCCTGCTGCTGGTCCAATTGCCACTGATATTGAACGGCTACCGGCTGCCGGGTTGGCTGCTTGTGTTCACCGTGTTGGGGCTTGGCCAGCCGATCTTGTTCGTCCTGGCGCAACAGGCGCTTCGCGCCAACTGGGCCGGCCGGATTGTCGACCTGCCCGTCTTGCTGCTCGTCGCCATCGGCACCGCGCCCAGCAATGCCGGCGGCATCTTGCGCGGTCTGTCCGGCCGTGAGTTTACCTTCTCGCGCACCCCCAAGGGTCTGGGGGGCAGCTACCGGATGCGATTCGATCGCTTGCTCCTGGTGGAACTGGGCCTGGCGGGCTATTCGGCCGTGACGCTGGCGCTGGCCCTCAGCCGTGGCGACAGCGGCCCCGCTGTCCTGCTGTTCACCAGTATGTTGGGCCTGGGGTACGTCGCCCTGCTCGGCTTGCAGGAGACCTTTCGATCAACCTGCCCAACCAAGTAGCCGATCCTTTTCGGTCAATATCATGAATATCAACATCGATATAAAATATCTCAATCTATCTATTGACATTTCTAACGACCTGCTGTAAGATGATGACAGATCGCGGTAGTAACTTGCCGTCGTCTCGATAAGATTATTGATTAGAGGCTTACACTTGTGAACCCCGTCATCGGCCAATGTCCCATCTGTCGCCACACGTTGCACGTCACCCAGTTGCAATGCCGCAACTGCGACACGTCGATCAACGGTCACTTCACGCTCGGCCGGCTCTACCAGCTCAGCGCCGAGCAACTGGAATTCGTGGAGATCTTTCTCCGTTGCGAGGGCAAGATCAACCGCGTCGAGCAGGAGATTGGCCTTTCCTACCCGGCTGTCCGCGCGCGTCTCAACGACGTGATTCGCGCCCTCGGCTACGAAGTGGGCGAACCGCCATCGCGCAACGTGCCGGAAGAGGTTCGGCGCGACATCCTCAGCGAGTTACAGGCCGGCAAGCTATCGGCCGAGGAAGCGCTTCAGTTGCTACGCGGCGATTCTGAGTAGCGCGGCGCAGCCTTTTACCCAGGCTACACCCAATCTAGAGGCGGTTATGATGGACCCAGCAACCCAGGGAGAGTTCATGCTATCGTTTGTGGCCGAGCGCCACCAGCAGCGGATAGAAGAGCAGGCGCGCGCCGCTCGACCCACGGCGCGCAACCGCTGGCACAAGCGTTTGAGGATATGGGCCGGCGATCAGTTAATTGATGCCGGCGGCGCGTTGAAGGCGCGCCGCCACCTGGATTTCCCCCGGCCGATTGAGCCGGCGGCCTAATGGAGGTGCAGCGAGATGAACCCGAGTGAAAGAACAGAGATTCTGGAGATGTTGGCCCAGGGCCAGATCACGGCCAAAGAGGCGATGGCTCTGCTCGACCAGGGGAAAGCCCAAGAGGCGGGATTGCCAGACCCGATAGCGGCGCTGAAGAGCGTCGAGGCCGATGATCTGTCCATCGAAGAGATTAAGGTCAGCGAGACCCAGGACGTGTATGCATCCAAGCCGGTCAAGAGCGAGATCGTGTCGCCGGCGACGAGCGACGGCCAGAAGGCGCGCTGGCTCAAGATTCGCGTCGAGGACATGTCCACCGGCCGCCGCCGGGTCAGTGTGGCGCTGCCGCTAGGTCTGGTCAGCTTCGGGCTGGGCATGGCCCGGCGCTTCGGGGCCGACGTGGGCGACTTCGGCCCCGTGGATCCGGAACAGTTGTGGGCGGCGCTGCAAGCGGAGCAACAGGGCGTCCTCGTCGACGTGGAAGACGAAGAGGACAACGAGCGCGTGCAGATCTATCTGGAGTAGTGGAGCAGCGATGAGCAAAGAACACATTCCCACGGGCAAGGCCCCCCACATCTTCCTCGACAGCTGCGATGGCGACCTGGTCATCCGCGGCCGGCCGGAGCCTGCACTGCAGGTCAAGGGCGAGTTCGAGGTGACGGAGAGCGACAAGGGGTATCACCTAACCGGGCACGGCGGGCTGACGCTGATCGCGCCGGCCGACGCCATCCTGACGATCGGAGATGTCGGCGGCGACCTCGTCGTCAAGCACGTCGCCGGCTTCTGCCACGTCGATCAGGTGCACGGCGACGTGGCGCTCACCGACCTGGGTCAGGTGGAACTTGGCGTCGTGAACGGCGATGTCAGCGCCCGCCACCTGCGCGGCTCTCTGGCGGTTGACCAAACACATGGCGACGCGCAAGTGCGCAACGCCGCCGCGGTGACGCTGGGCACGGTCCACAGCGATCTGGTCGCCCGGCATCTGAGCGGCGCGCTGACGGTTGGCGAGGTCTCCGGCGACGCCGACCTGCGCCACGTCGATGGCGACGTCGTCCTCTCCTGCGGCCACCGCGACGTGAACCTGACCAACGTCAACGGCATCGTGACCGTGACCGACGTTCACGGCGATATCCGGCTGCGCGGCCGTCTGGGCCAGGGCGATCACTCGCTGCAAGCTCAGGGCGACGTCGTCGTCCGCTGGCCGGCCGGCGCGCCGCTGAATGTGACCGCGACCGGGGCGCGTATCGATAACCGGCTGCCATTGGAAGACGCCGTCGCCAAGAATGGCGGCAGCCTGGTGGGACGCCTGGGACAGGGCGAAACCCATCTGATGATCAATGCCGGCGGCCGGGTAGTGCTGCGGGAGGTGGAAATGGTGGACGAGAAGTGGGGCGATTTCGGCGGCGCGGAAGCGGGGTTCGACTTCGAGATAGACATGGGCCCCATGGCCATGGGCAACATCGGCGCGCGAGTGGAAGCTGAGGTAAACCAGCACATCGCCCGCGTTACCCAAGACCTCGGGGCCAAGTTCGGGGCGAACTTCGGCCAGCGGATCGCCGAGCAGGTGGCCCGCAAGGCGGAGAAAGCGGCCGAACGCGCCGAGCGCGCCGCGGAACGCGCCCGCCGGCGGAGCGGGGACGCGCGTGGGCGCGCTGGCGTCTTCGACTTCACCGCCCCACCCGCTCCGCCCAAGCCGGCCTCTATGGAGGAGCAGTTGAAGATTCTCAAGATGGTCGAAACCGGCAAGATCACGCCCGAAGAGGCGAATATGTTGCTGGAGGCGCTGGGAAGTTAGCCATTGCCCATTGGCTCAAGGCTCGCACCCGATTACAATAGCGACGGGAGAAGAAGCAAGCATCCGCAGATTACGCAGATTACGCAGATTTAGAAGCGTATCCGCCGAGGTTCTGTACGCATTGCTGCTCCTAGCTATACGTTGATACGGTGCGAGCCTAGAGCGATGGAATGGTCATAACAGTTCCCGCAACCCGGCCGGGCGAGGGATTGCGCCCGGTAGACATGGGACGTGACGTGCCCCAGATTGTCGAGTTGTTGCGTATGGTGTTCGGCGATGCGCTGGACATCGACGACCAGCAGTTGTTGGGCGGGCCTAGTCCGGTGACCGAGGTAATCTATCGCTTAAGTCCGGCAACCACCCGGCTGACCAATGGCTTCGTCTGGCAGGCGGACGGCCGCATCGTAGGCAACGTGACACTTCTGACCAGCAAAATCTGGGATCGCTATCTGGTCGCCAACGTGGCGGTGCACCCGACTTACCGGCGGCGGGGCATCGCTCGGGCGATGATGGGCGCGGCGGCCTCAGCGGTGCGGACGCGCGGCGGGCGGGTTATCCTGCTCCAGGTGGTCAAGGACAATACGTCGGCCATTGACCTCTATCAGTCGCTGGGGTACGTCAGCCTCGGTCATATGACCTCTTGGTCTGCGCCGGTCTCGCGGCTGCGCCACGTCGCGCCCGCCGCGGGAGACGAGCGCGTGCCGCCCATCCTGGCCCTGCCCGGCCACCGCTGGCGCGAAGCATACGACCTGGACGTAGCCGCGTTGCCGCCCGATCTCAACTGGCCGGAGCCGCTGCGCCCGGACGCCTACCGGCGGACGCTATGGCAGCGGTTCGGCGACTTCATGAGCGGCCGGCAGGCGGAGAGCTGGATCACGGCCGACGAGCGGGGGCGGCTGAGCGGGCTGGCGAGCATTGCCAGCCAGTGGGGCCACAGTCATCACGTCGCGCTGCGGGTACGGCCGGATTGGGCCGGCCGGCTGGAGAGGCCACTGCTGGCCAAGGTTGTGCGCCGGCTGCACTATTTGCCGCGCGGCAACGTGCGCATTGACCATCCCGACGACGACGAGACGATGAACCAGTTGTTAAAGGAAGCAAATTTCAACGTCCAGCGGACATTGACCCACATGCGGCTGGACTTATCGCGGTAGTGGGCAAGGTAAAGGAATCAGGCCATGGCAACGACAGAGGAACGCCTGCAAATTCTCAAGATGATCGAAGAGGGCAAGATCAGCGCCGCCGAAGGCGCCGAACTACTGCGCGCCCTGGACACCAAGGGGGAGCGCAACCAACCGATGGAGCCGATGAAGGGCAGCAGCGCCCCGCGCTGGTTCCGCGTGCGCGTCACCGACGTGCAGAGCGGACGCAACAAGGTCAACGTCAACATCCCAATGGGATTGGTCAACGTGGGCATCAAGATGGGGGCGCGCTTTGCCCCGGAGATCGAGGGCAAGCAGTTGGACAGCATCATGGAGGCTGTCCGCAGCGGGCAGCTCGGCAAGATCATGGATATTACCGACGAAGAGGACGGTGAGCGGGTCGAGATTTTTGTTGAATGAGCGGCGTGGCGCGGAACCAGGACACCGACTATTTGCGCCGGGAGCAGTACGCCACGGCGCGCAATCTGGCCGCCCGCGCCGCGCTGCACGAGCGCTTCAGCCACAACCCCGCGCCGTGGCAAGCATGGGTCTTCGACCGGCTGGCGCTGGGCATAGGCGAGGCGGCGCTGGAATGCGGCTGCGGGCCGGGCTGGCTGTGGGTGGAGAATCTCCACCGGCTGCCTGCCGGTTGCCGCGTGACACTGGTAGATATCTCTGATGGGATGCTGGCGGAGGCCCAGGAGCGTCTGGCAAGCCAACCCGACCGCTTTACCTTCCGGCAGGCAAACGTCCAGTCTTTGCCGTTCGAGGATGCCTCCTTCGACCTCGTCGTCGCCAACCACATGCTTTACCACGTCCCTAATCTGGACACGGCGCTAAGCGAGATCCATCGGGTGTTGCGCCCCGGCGGCCGGCTGGTCGCGGCGACCAATGGCGCCGATCACATGCGCGAGCTGCACGAACTCGGCCAAGCGCTCTTCCCCCACCTCGACCACTACCTCGCCAACCCGGCCCGGGCCATCACCCATATCTTTCGCCTAGAGAACGGCGCGGAACGATTGGCCCCCTGGTTTGAGGATGTGCGCTGTGACCTGTATGACAGTTGGCTGGAGGCCACCGAAGCGGAGCCGCTGCTCGACTACATGCTCTCGATGCCTGGGGCCGAGACGGCCATCACCCCGGCCATGCGGCTCGAGGCGCTCGACCGGCTGACCGAGTGCCTGGCGGCTGACGGACCGCTCCACGTCACCAAGCAGACCGGCGTGTTCCTGGCCCGCCGCCGGTCAGGTTTGTAGTCAGGCAATTTATTGCCGTTCTTCCTGCCATATAGCTGCAACCCATGTGTAACCCACTTCAGAAAGTGGGGCACACCTGCACGGAACGGCAATGAATTGCCTGACTACGAACACTACGGCAACTGCCTCTTGACGAGCCCCCAACTCCTGTGCTAGACTGCTCTTGGCCTACGGGCTAAATCTACCGCGGAGGTGCATGATGCAAGCCAAACTAAATGTCATTGAACAACCGATGATCCGGCGCTGCACGGGCACGTCCGCGCTCCCCCGCTAATCTCCTCCGAGATCGAACGACAATCGAATGAGCGGCCGCGGGCGGCTTCTGGCCGGCGTTCCCTCATGGGCGTCGCGCAGCGCCATGTCTCTGGCTGGCCTCCTCATCCCAGGAGCGGCCCATCATGGTTTGTTTTCGATTGTTTTGAGTTCGACATCTCGCCATGGATAAGTACGACGCTTACGAAAAGTACGCTGATTTCGACGACACCTATAGCCGCCAGGACGTGAAGCTCAAGACGGCGCATAAGGTCAACACCAACAGGATCAAGAAGAAGCCCGCCGCGGTCCGCGCGGAGTTGACGGACTTCAGCGACGATGCGGCCGACTGGGTTCCCAGCTACGTCAAGCCGCTGGACCCCCAGCACCACGAACGGCAGTGGGTCATCGACTCTCTGGCCTCCTTTTACCAGGACAACGTCATCACCGACGTGACCCACCGCGTGAAGGGGGGCAAGGAGGCCAACGTCTACCGCTGCACGGCCCACCCGGCGGCGGGCGTTGAGCTAATCGCCGCCAAGCTTTACCGGCCGCGGATGATGCGCACGCTGAAGAACGACGCCGTCTACAAGGCGGGACGGCAACTGCGCGGCGAGGATGGCAAGCTGATGAAGGGCCGCCGCGAGAAGCTGGCGCTGGCCCAGAAGACGACGTTCGGCAAGCACCTGGACATGGTCTGGTGGATCGGCAATGAGTTCAGCACGCAGAAGACGTTGTTCGAGGCTGGCGCGGCCGTCCCCCGCCCCATCGCCCACAACGGCAACACCATCCTGATGGACTACATCGGCGATGAGCAGTCGCCCGCGCCGGCGCTCATCGACGCGTCGCCCGAACCGGGCGAAGCGGCCGATCTGTTCTCGCTGATTATCGACAACGTGAAGCTGATGCTCCAGCACCACCTGATACACGGCGACCTCTCGCCCTACAACATCCTGTATTGGGAAGGAACGGCGGTGATCATCGACTTCCCACAGATGGTCAACGCGCGCATCAACCCGCACGCCTATGAACTGCTCGAACGGGACGTGACGCGCGTCTGCGCCTACTTCGCGCGGCACAAGGTGCGATCAGACCCAGCGCACCTGGCCCGCGATCTGTGGCTGCCCTACATGGGCAGCCTGCCTTGAATCATTATGGCAGTCAGCAGCAAAGGCATGCGCAAGGTCAACGTGCGCGGGCGGCAGTACTTCTGGCAGGTGCAGGAGAGCGACCGGCCGGTCGTGCCGGAGCAGGGCTTCGTGCAGCCGGCCGGTCCGGCCCGCTACCTGCACATCATCTCCAGCAACAAGCAGCTCATCGTCCACTACCGCCTGCCGCAGCCCGGCGATCCGTCGGCGTTATTGCTGGTGGAGGGGCCGGAGTTCCCGCGCCAGCCGGGCGCGCGGCAGGTGCAGGTTCCGCGCTGGAAGCACGACAGCAAACCTTACCCCACAGCCGATTTCGTGCGGCGGCTCATCGGCTGGTGTCTGGGGATCGATGAATCGTGAGCGGCGGCGCGACTTTGCAGCGCGCGGCGCGTAATGCGTGTTATGGACACGCAATCATCATCTACTCTACAGGTCTATGGCAACGAGGCGAAACGCCTGCTGCGGCCGCTGCTGATTTTCGTGGCCTTGCTCTGGTTCGTCGAGATCGTCGATTGGTTATTGCTTCGCGGCGCGCTCGACGGGTTGGGCATCATTCCGCGCCAGGTATCCGGGTTGCGCGGCATCCTGTTCGCGCCATTCCTCCACGGCAGCTTCAATCACTTGATAGCCAACACTATCCCCTTTCTCATCCTGGGTTTCATGGTGATGCTGCGCTACAGCCGGTACTTCCTGAGCATCTCAGTCATCATCGCCCTCTTCAGCGGCCTGGGTATCTGGCTGGTCGGCCCGGCGCACACCGTCCACATCGGGGCCAGCGCGCTGATCTTCGGCTATTTCGCCTTCCTGCTGGTCAGCGCGTGGTACGAACGCAGCTTTGGGGCCGTGTTCCTGGCGCTATTGGTGATTGTGCTCTACGGGGGGCTGCTAAGCGGTATTCTGCCCCAGGGCGGCGGCATCTCCTGGCAGGGGCACTTCTTCGGACTGGTGGGCGGCGGCTTGGCGGCCTACTACGTCAGTCCGCGCAGGGCCTACAATGCCACACCGCCGTAGCTGTTAGCCGCCAGGTCTAGTCGAACACAGGCGCCTCCGCGCGCAAGGAAATAGGTCGTGCCCGAAAGACCGCTCCCTATCGAGCAAATTCTGACCATGCTGGCGGAAGCGCCGTCGCGCATCGCCGCGCTCACCGACGACCTGACGCCGGAGCAATTGCGCGCCGCGCCCGCCCCCGGGGAGTGGTCGGCCAATGAGGCGCTGGCTCACTTGCGCGCTTGCGCCGACGTGTGGGGCGAGTGCATGCTGCGGATCAGCCAGGGCGCGCCGACCCTACGGGCCGTTAATCCCCGCACCTGGATCGTCAAGACGGACTATCTCGATCGGGAGTTTCAACCCTCTTTGCGGGCCTACGCCGCGCAACGCGCCGAACTGCTGGCGATGCTAGAATCATTGGCGCTGGACGTATGGGCGCGGGCGGCGATGATCACCGGGGCGGGAAAGCCGTTGGTACGAACGGTGCATGCTTATGCGCAGTGGATGGCTACCCACGAACGGCCCCACATCAAGCAGATCGGGCGTATCGCCGCCGTAATGCGCGCCGCGACGTGACAGCGCCTGGACGACCTGCTAAAGCTAGACGGCTGGCCGGCTGTCCAGCAGGGCCATGGAACGCTCGTACTGCCGCTGGCCGATGGCGGCCAAGCCGATGCTGAGGATGTAGAGGATCAATAACGGGCCCATTGTCAACAGCATCGTCACCGGGTCGATCGACGGTGTGATGACGGCGGCCAGGACGGCAATACCCACGATGGCTACCCGCCACTGGCTGCGCAACGTTGATGCCGTCACCAATCCCACGCGGGCCACAAAATAGATAATGATCGGCATCTGGAAGCTGAGGCCGATCCACAGCAGCAGGCGCGTGACAAAGCTGATGTACTCCTGCCCTGTCCACTCGGCGCGGAAGATGTCGGGCATGAAGTTGGCCAGGAAAAAGACACCCGCCGGCGCGAGGATGAACCAGGAGAAGGCCAGCCCTAGGCCAAATAGAAAGAGCCCGGCCGGTATGAATATGTAGATGTAGCGCCGCTCATGTCGGTGCAACGCGGGCTGGATGAAACGCCAGAACTCAAACAGGATGATGGGCATGGCCAGCACCACGCCGGACAACAGCGAGACGCGAAAGTAGGTTTCAATGCCCTCGGTCGGCCGCAACGTCTGCAGGGCGGCGACGGCGTCGGGCACGCTGTTCACGTAAGGCTGTATCAGGAAGAGCAAGAGGCGTTTGGCGAACAGAAAGCTGAACGCTGTCGTGACAAGCAGCGCGATGGCGGCGCGGGTCAGGTGAATGCGCAGTTCGTTGAGGTGGCCGAAGATACTCAGAACAGGCCCCTCTCCATCGGCAACCGGATTGGGCAACGTGGGCCGGGTCATTCGTCAGGGTCTTCGGCGACGCTTACGCGCCGGGGTAGCTTCGCCAACGCGGGCGGCGTGGCGGGGGGGGCGGCAACCTGTCCATTGGAAGCGGCAGGCGCGCCTGGGGTCGCCAGGAGGGACGGTGGACGATGGATGGGCGTGGCCCCCGCGGGCAGTTCCGGCTTACTCAGCGCCGCGGAGAGGCTGGGCGGCATGATGGAGTTCGGCGCCTCGCGCTTGGTATCGCGCACAAGTTGCCGCGTCTCCTGCGCCGTGCCGCTCGCCAGGGTGAACACCTCGTCGCGCAACTCGGCCACCTGCCGGCGCAACAGTTGCAACTCTTCGACCGTATCGCGCAACTGGCCGCCCTGGTCAACCGAATCAAGTTCGGCGTTGAGCTGGCGCAAGAAGCCACGCGAGACGACCTGCAGGCGCGCCGTGAGCCGGCCAAGCGTCCGCGCGGCGCGGACGATGCGCTCTGGCCCCATCACCATGCCGGCGATCACCACAATGAGGATGAATTCCGGCAGACCGATGCCGAAAATGTTATCCATTGTAGGTGGGAAGTTCTTAAGCTTTTGGCTCGGTGAAGGTATCGGCTTTGTCGGCCTCTTTCTCGTCCGCGTCCTGACTATCTTTCAGCCCCTCGCGGAAGGCAGATACGCCCTTGCCCAACTCGCCGCCTACGCGGGCAATGCGGCCGACGCCGAAAACGATCAAAACCAGCGCCAACACGATTAGCAGTTCCGGCCAACCAAATGTACCACCCATTGCATTTGCTCCTCGCGCTGAATCTCCCTCAGCACATCCGACAACAGATTATACCAGAAAACGCCCCATCCTGGCGGCAACGATGGCAAAGGTTAATGGGGAGCATGAAAGAGATGGACGCGCCGGTGCGCTGCTCAGCCGGCTGACTCTGCCCCGCAACTCACAGTCACCTCGCGGTAATTGAGGAACCACGCCGGCAGCGTATGGTAGCGGTCGCGCGGCTGCCAGACGCGGCCGATCTCCACCCCCTGAACCTCTTCGCGCAGGGCGTAGGCGGCCACGTGCTGGTAGAGCGTCAACGCGGGCAGGTCGGCGTCGAATTGACGCAGGAACGCCTCATAGTGCGGGGCGCGCTCGTTCTGGGACAAAACCTGCCGGCCGGCCTCCAGCGCTTCGCTGGCCCGGCGGTTATTCCAGTCGGCAAAGTTCTGGCCGCGCACCATCGCCTCCTGACTCCAGAAGTCGTACAGGTCGGGGTCGCCCGGCGGCGTGATCTCTACCAGAGCCACGTCGTAGGCGCGGGCCACGAGCGTCTGCCGCAGCGCGTCTACGTCGGGCAGCAGCGAGAGTTGCGCGTTGATGCCGGCGGCAGCCCACTGCCGGGCCACATCCTCGGCCACGGCCCGCTGCTCCGGCCGGTCGAGCGCCACCAGCCGCAACGCCAGCGGCGCGCCCTCGCGCGCCCGGCCGCCGTCACCCATGACCCAGCCGGCCGTGTCCAGCAGCGCGGCGGTCGTTTCCGGTTGGTAGGTGTAGGCCGTCAGCAGATCGGGGCGGGCCATCCACGTGCCCAGCAGGTAAGGCCCCTCGAACTCGATGCCCTGCCCGGCCAGCACGCCATCCACCAACGCTGTCCGGTTCAGCCCATAGGCCAACGCCTGGCGCACTTCTTTAGTTTTCAATGCCGCCGCGCCGTTGTTGCCAACGTTGAATAGCAGGGTGGAGTAGCGGGGGGCGATGGAGGTGAACAGGCGCGTCCCCGTCTCGGCCGCCACCTGGGGCGTCAGTGTCGGGGGCAGCCCGTTGGCCCCGTGAACCTCTCCGGCGCGAAAGGCGGCCAGCAAGTCATCGGCGTTAGAGAAGAAGCGAAACTCCAGGTCGCTCAACTGCACGCCTTGCCGCCAATAGGCCGGGTTGGGGGTCAATCTCAGCCGGCCGGTGCGTTGCCAATCCTGACCCGGCTGAACCATGAACGGCCCGGTTCCCACAGGGGCGGCGTTGAAGGCAGCCGTTGCCAGGTCGGCCACGGGGACATCTTCCAGCAAGTGGGCGGGCAGGATGCCGCGTGTCGTCGCCTCAATGAAGGGCACATAGGGCTGGGTCAGGGTGAACTGGATTTGGCGCTCGTCGACGGTCGTGATGGTCACCGACTGCCAGAGTGTCTGCAAGTGGTCGGGGCCGGGGAAAGCCTCATCCTGGATCAGCCCGTAGGTGAAGGCCACGTCCCGCGCGGTGACCGGCTGGCCGTCGTGCCACGTCACTCCCTCGCGTAAGGTGAAGCTCAGCGTCAGCCCGTCTTCGCTGTAGCTCCACGCCTCGGCCAACGCGGGCACAACCTGGCCCGCTTCATCGTAGCGCACCAGCCCATCGTAGATGAGGTTGCCCAGTTCGCGGTCAACCGGGTAGGCGTCGCTGAACAGCGGGTTGAGCGTGGCCGGGCGGCCGACGATGCCCTCGACGAACGTGCCGCCGGCAGCCGGGACGGTGGCCGTGCAGAGCGCCGCTGACTGGACCTGGTATGACAACAACATCAGTACCAGAGCCAGCCCGACCAGCGCCAGCAACGCTTGCCAGCGAATATCAGGTTTCATGCCAGCGGAGAGAGGTCAGGGCGCGCGTCAGCCTCTAGCTAACCTGCCCCCAGGCCAGGAAGCTCAGCAGGACGCTGATGAAGAAGAGGACGGCGATGCCAATGGTCAGGCGATGCAGAACCACCTCGATGCCACGACGGGTGCGAAAAGCGCCGCTCTCACCACCGCCGCCCAGAAAACCGCCCAAGTCCTGTCCCTTGGACTGGATGAGAACCAGCGCCGTCAGCGCGGCGGCCAGAATGATCACAATAATGCTCAGGTAAGGAGCCCACGGTTGCAGATTCATGGTGTTACGTTATTCCTCAGTCGCATACCGGCCGAACCGGGTTTCTTGCTTCCGAACGAGGAATTATAGCGGGCCAGGCGGTTGCCGTCTAGTCCTGCCGCAAAACCTCATCTTGTCCCACCAAGTGCGCCCACGTTGGCAAGCGGGTTGCATTTGTGGCCTCTGGCGGCTGTGGTACACTCAGATGCCGCGCCGCTTGCGGCAGTATCCCTTATTGGACCAGCCTGTGATCGAGTTTAAGCAAGTCACTAAGAAATACTATGGCCTGACCGCGCTGCGCGACGTCAGCCTGACCATCCCGCCGGGCGAGGTACTGGGCCTGCTCGGCCCCAACGGCGCGGGCAAGACGACGCTCATCAAGCTCATCGCTGGCCTTATCACGCCGACGAGCGGCGAGTTACGCGCCACGCCAGCCGCGGTGGCGGCCAATGACGGCTGGCCTACGATGGGCTACAAGCCGGAGCGGCTCGTCTTCCCCGGCAACCTGGGCGTCAGCCAATACCTCGAAATGATTGCCGGGCTGTGCAATATCGACCGAACTCACGTTGACAATGCCGTGCTGGAGAGCCTGGCGCGGGTCAATCTGCTGCCGGCGGCCGGGAAGCAGATCAAGACGCTCTCCAAGGGCATGCGCCAGCGCCTCGGACTGGCCCAGGCGCTCATCGGCAACCCCGCCCTGCTGCTGCTCGACGAGCCGTCGAGCGGCCTCGACCCGGAAGGCCAGGAAGAGATGCAGACCTACATCGAGGAACTGCGGGCGGCGGGCAAGACCATCCTCATGTCCACCCACCAGTTGGCCGAGGTCACGCGCGTCTGTACCTATCTGGTCATCCTGAAAGACGGGCAGGTGCTCTACCAAAACCCAATGGCCGAAGCGCTGACCTTGCGCCCCTACGTCGCCATCCACGTCGATCGGCCGCTCGACGACGCGCGCCCCCTGCTGACACTCATCCATGCTGACGTGGGCGTAGAAGGTCAGGAAGTCGTGTTGCGCAATGAGGCCATCGCCATGCGCCGCCAAATCCTGTCGGTGCTCATCAACCAGGGGTACGACATCATCAGAGTGGAGCAACGCCGCGTCACTCTGGCCGAGATCTATGCGGAGGCAGTCCAATGATGCAACGCATCGGTATCCTGACGGCCTATTTCGCCAAGAGCCTGTTTTTCTCGCTGACTGGACTGATTCTGCTGATCCTGAGCCTCATCTACTGGGCCGTGCTCTTCCCGCCCGGGCAAGGCACGCCGGACGTGGAGAACTACGTCATCCTGGTCGGGGCGCTCGGCGCGGCGGCAACATTTATGGCCGCTCTATCCATCTCGGCGCGGGCCGGACGCATGGAGAACTACCCTCTGCTCGTCCGGCTGCCCAGCCGGGTGGAATATCTGGCGGCGGTCTTTCTCAGTTCGCTGATCATCGGGCTGGTGTTGCAAGTGTTGGTGGCCGGTCTGGCGCTCATTCGCGGGCCGGAACTGACCAAGGCTCACCTGCTGGCCATCCCACCCCTGTGGCTTTCGGTCAACATCCTGGCCGGCATCCTGGCCCTGCACGCTTCTGACCTGGTCACGGCCGGTTGGTCGCGGGTGATCATCTTCGGTCTGCTGGCCGTCCTGCTTCTGCTGAATGGCGTCGCCGCCAGCCCGGATTCCTGGCTGGCCGAGCGGATGATCAGCCTGTCCGACGTATTCTACCGGCTCAACTTCACCGGGTTAGCCGATCTGGCGTCGGAGGCGGCGGGCTGGTCGGGCGGGGGGATGTTAGTATCCCTGTCGCGCGTCTCTAGCCTGGTCTTCTGGCCGTTCCGGGCAATGAGTGACGCCGTCTTTGCCGGCGGCTTCACGACCTCGCAGGCGCTGGCCCCGGCCGTGCTGATGCTCTACAGCGCTATCCTCTTCCTCACCGCGGCCCTGTTCTTCGCCGGCAAGGACCTGGAGTTCATCGAGTAACGCAGCTATTCGTCGTCCTCGTCGTGGTCGGGGAAGTACTGGGCGTTCAGGAATTGCCGCAGCGACTCCCGCGCCTCAGGCGTCAGCGCCTCGCCGGTGTAGACGTGGTGCGAGCCATAGTCGAAGGCCAGGGCCGGTGGTTTCGCGCTCTCATAGAATGGCCGGACGTGTTTCATGTCGTAGGCGTCGGTGTTGCCCCAGATGGACACGGGCCGGCGAACGATCAGCACCTCCGGGTTGATGAAAAGGATCTCCCGGTCGCTGGCGTAGTTAGACCACTGCCGCCACAGGAATCGGCCGAAGCGCCACATGATCAGCAGTCCGACCAACAGCATGAGGATGAATATGAAGCCGTAGCGTTCGCGGGAAAGGGCCACCTGAACGATGAAGACCAGCCCCCAGACCATCATCACCAGCCAGGTAATCACGATGATGGTGTAAACGATGAGGAAGGGCCAGTTTCGCTTCAGGGGGAGTACGATCTTCAGCCGTTCCGGCTTCTGCTCGAAGTGCACTCCACTGATCATGGGAAATTTGTCCGCCATAGGAAGGGGATTATAGCTCGGCGCGCCAGTGGCGGGTAGCCGGCGCAGTTGCCGCCGGGCGGCCGGACGATACAATCCCTTCCCATGCAACGCGCCCGTCACCTCCTGCGCTCGTCGGTTATCGTCATCGTCCTTTTCGCTCTAGGCAAGCTGGTCGGTCTGGTGCGTGCCCGTCTAGTGGCCCAAGCCTTCGGGACGACCCCGCAGTTTGACGCCTTCACCGCCGCCAACCAGTTACCGGAGGTGTTCTTTACCGTCATCGCCGGTGGCTCGCTGGCTGCGGCCTTCATCCCGGTCTATAGCCAATATCTCGCCCAAGACAACCGCGCCGCCTCGGCCCAGACCGCCGCCAGCGCCCGGCTGGCGAACACCGTTCTGACCCTGGTCATCCTGCTGCTGGGCGGCATCTCGGCCCTGGGCGCGCTCTTCGCGCCGTGGCTGACGCAACACGTGCTCGTGCCCGACTTTGCGCCGGAACTCCAGCAGCTCACGGCGCAGATCATGCGCATCATCCTCATCCAGACAACCATCTTCGGCATCGGCGGCGTACTCAGTAGCGTCCTCAACGCCCACCAACACTTCACCCTGCCGGCGCTGGCGACCATCGCGCTCGACATCGGCTACTTCGTCGGCCTGTTCGTCTTTGTGCCTCGCTGGGGCATCCACGGACTGGCCTGGGGAACGGTGGTGGGCGGGCTGCTGTTCGTGGCGATACAGACCCCCGCACTCGTTCGCTTCAGCCTGCGCTTCCGGCCGCGGCTGGACTTCAGACTGGCCGGCGTGGGCGAGGTAGTCCGGCTGATGGGCCCACGCATCGTCACGCTGGGCGTCATCCAACTGGCCGACCTGTTCATCATTCGCCTGACGTCGGGGTTGCCGGCCGGCGCAACGTCAGGCTACTTCTACGGCTACGGCCTGATGCAATTCCCGCAGACGCTCTTCGGCACGGCCATCGCTCTGGTTGTCTTTCCCACGCTGGCCGAACTCTACAATGCCCACGACCTGGAAGGGCTGCGGCGAACAGCCGGGCGGACGCTGGGCATCATCTGGACACTGACGCTGCCGGCGGCGGCGGCCACCGTGCTGCTGGGCCGGCCCATCATCGTCACCCTCTTTCAGGGCGGCGCGTTTGACGCCGAGGCGACACAACTAGTCTACGCAGTGTTGGCCGTTTTCAGCGTGCGCATCGTCAGCGAATCGACCCTGGAGGTGGTGGCGCGACTGTTCTATGCCCGCCATAACACGCTGGTGCCCATGCTGACCTATCTTGGCTGGTTCGCCCTGACGATAGCCCTGTCCTACGCGCTGGTGGGCCGGCTGGGCGTCGTCGGTCTGGCGCTGGCAACGACGGTGGGGTTCACATTGCTGGCGGCTGTTTTGTTCGAACTTAACCGGCGGGCGCTGGGCGGGCTGGGTGGGCGAGCGCTGCAACTGTCCTTTGCGCGGGCGGCGGTGGGCGCGACCATCATGGCCGCGGCCATCTGGGGCGTCGGACAGGTCATCACGGACACACTGCCCTTTCTGGTCATTGGCGCGTTGGTCGGCGGCGTCGTCTACGTCGCCGTCACGTGGCTGCTCGGCGGGCGGGAGCTGCAAGCACTGTGGGCCATCGCCCGAGACAGGACAACTCCAAGCGCATCATCCGCCAATTAAGCCGTCTAGGCCAGTTTGAAAAGTCCACGAGTCAAGCTTGCCACTCAGAATTGAACAATTGTTCATTTCTATAAACTCGATCTTGACGCGCGCGAACATCTGTGCTATATTACATCCATTGCACGCGCTCGCCGTCACAGGTCTGCCTCTTGAAAGACCGCTTAATTCCTGAAATCTGTGGATGCTTTCGCGCGTCGTGCAGCAAGCCACTCTTATCTAATCTGAAGGAGTATCCTCAAAATGGCACGTTCCAACGGCAATGGCAATGGTAACGGCGCGCTCGACGGCCGCCTGGCAACGCTCG
>NZ_JAYRVJ010000106.1:0-2590 GCF_041918635.1 Promineifilum sp. (SeqCode) | reverse complement strand
GATGGCGTCGCGGTAGGGGCGCGCGGCTTGCGCCCAGTCCACGTCTGCGCCCAGGTGCGGTACGGGCGACAGGACGTAGAATCCTTCGTGCCCCGGCGGGGCGATGGACGGGTCGGTCAGAGTGGGCATGTGCAGGTAGAGCGAGAAGTCTTCGGGCAGCACCTTGTGCTTGAAGATGTCGGCCAGTAGTCCCTGATACCGCTCGCTCAGGATGATGTTGTGGTGGGCCAGCTTGCCCTCGTGCCGGTAGAGCTTTTTCGTGCCGAAGTAGATGACGACCAGCGACATGCTGTAGCGGGTCAGCTTCTGGTAGCGGAGGTCGCTATTGCGCAGGCCGCGCGCCCGACCGGGGATGAGGTTCAGATAGGTCCAGGCCACATCGGCGTTGGAGATGACGTGGGCGGCCCGGTGGATTGTTCCGTCGGCCAGGCGGATGCCGGAGGCGCGCCGGTTGTCCACGATGATCTCGGTCACCTCGGTGTTGTAGTGGAAGCGACCGCCCAACTCCTCGATCAGCTGCGCCAGGGCATTGACCAACGCGCCCGTGCCGCCCATCACGTAGTGGACGCCCCACTCGCGTTCCAGGTAGTGGATCATGGCGTAGATCGACGAGGCGTCAAACGGATTGCCGCCGATGAGCAGCGGGTGGAAGGAGAAGCAGCGGCGCAGGAAGTCGTCCTGGATGAAGCGCGAGACGTAGTTGTAGACCGACCGGTGCGATTGCAGCCGGATCAGGTCGGGCGCTACCTTCAGCATGTCGCTCACGCGCAGGAACGGCTTGTCGGCCAGCTCGACGAACCCCTTGCGGAAGATGGCCTGGGTCGTCTGCATGAAACGGCTGTACCCCTCGGCGTCGTCGGGGCTCCAGTTGCGGATCTGGCCGGCGATGAAGTCGGGGTCGTCGTTGTAGTCGAACGGCCGCCCGGTGTGGTCGAAGATGCGATAGAACGGGTCGAGCGGCTTAAACTCGACGTATTCCTCGCGCCGCCGGCCGGCCGCGGCGAAGATGTCGTCGAACATGAAGGGCGCGGTGATGACCGTCGGCCCGCCGTCAAACTTGAACCCGTCCCGCTCGAACACGTAAGCCCGGCCGCCGGGCCTGTCCTGCTTCTCGAAGATCTCGACCTGATAGCCCCGCGCGGCCAGACGGGCCGCTGCGCCCAGTCCGCCAAACCCGCTGCCGATGATGATGACTTTTTCGCTCATAGTCCCCCAGAAGAGAATTTAGAATAGGACTTACGCAGTTGAAGGTAACGTATAGAGCGGCTTAGCCAAGTAAGAACGAATGGCCTCACGGACGATGCGAGCTTTAGCCTCGAAGGAGGAGACACCTGAATGCAGGCGGTAGTACTCCAGGCGCAGGAAAGCGCGCAGGGCGAAGCCGATGTGATTGCGTTGGGCGACCGCCGAGCGATGTTGAGCGCGTTCGACACCACAGAACTGTTTGAGCGAGCGATGGTACTCTTCGATATGCCACAGCCGGGCGACGTAATCGGCCAACGACTCCAGGCGCATGGTCAGGTCATTGGTGGCCCAGAATTCAATGCCGCCGTGTGGGACGGCTATCTTGAAGACCTGGACCCAGCCATAGCCTTTCAGATGCACCACGCTGCCGGTGCGGCCAATCAGCGTCTCGGCCAGCGGTCGGTTGCCGCTGCCGTCCAGGCGCACCAGCCGATTGCTCTTCAACTGCGTCAGCCACGTCCAGCCGTGACCACGAATGGCCTTGAGGTTGTCCAGACTGGCATACCAACTGTCGAAGGCCACCAACTCCGGCCGGAAGCCACGCTCATGAGCACCGGCAACCATTTGACGGAAGTGGTCGTTCTTGCTCAACCCGTCGTGGGTCTTGTCGTACAGCCGAAAGTCGCAGGGATAGCGCGCGTCGCCGGCCGTCCACACCAGACTGACCAGGTTGATGCCTTCTACCACCGCCCGGTGCTTGCCCGACCAATGCGACGTGACCAACGCCATGGCCCGCGCGTACGGCTTGTCCAGCGTCGAATCGTCCAGAACCAGCATCCCTTCCTGCAACGCGATGCAGCCCTGCACCTCGGCCCACAACGCCGCGCTGTCCGGCGGCTGACGACGCAACAGACGCGTATAGGCGTCATGCGCTGGTCGCTCCGCTCCAACGCGCGGGTCACATCGCGCCGCCTCGGTGTTGCTGAACACGGCCTGCGCCGCTATCAGAAATTGGATGTAGTCCAGGTCATCGCACCGTGCTCGGTTCATGCCCTTCAGTCTACCTTCTCGTTTTCAACTGCGTAAGTCCTATCATAGAAATCGATCTTTTTACAAGGCTGTGGGCCGTTTTGCCGGCCAACCCCCTCGTGTACGGCGTCATTGGCAGGGACGGCAAGGGTTCATATGCTACCATTTGCCTCCGATGAATGGAAAAGCGGTTCACGCCAGGGGCGCCAAGCAGGTAAGAACAGGAGTGTTGCGTCCCTGGCATGAGCACTGGCAGTGAATGGATAGTACCCTAGGCGCCCCTACAGACTCGCCCTCCTTGGTTTTGGCAACGTTGGACAGGGGTTGACGACCATCCTGCGCGATCACAGCGAGCGGATCGCCGGGCAGTACGGCG